>JADILX010000032.1 GCA_017695025.1 Candidatus Cryptobacteroides excrementavium | reverse complement strand
GTATTGAGCACTCTTTCCTGCATGGCGGCAGAAGCCCTGAGCACGTCCCTGCGGACTATCATGTAGACCTTGGTACAGATTGTGGCAAGATATGACGCCTCTTCACACGCAGTGTCTCCTCCACCTACGACAGCAACTGTTTTCCTGCGGTAGAAAAAGCCGTCACATGTAGCACAGGCAGACACGCCCATGCCTCTGAATGCCTCTTCTGAAGGGAGTCCAAGATACTTTGCCGCCGCACCGGTGGCGATAATCAATGTCTGGGCCTCTATCTCTTTCCCGTCATCGGAAGTGATGACAAAAGGCCTTGAAGACAGGTCGGCCGAGATCACCGTGCCGTTTCTCACATCGGCCCCGAGCCGTACGGCCTGCGATCTCATGATATCCATGAGCGACTGTCCGGAAATGCCGTTTTCAAATCCGGGATAATTCTCTATATCTGTTGTCGTCGTCAGTTGTCCGCCAGGCTGGATGCCTTCATACAGCACAGGAGCAATCCCCGCCCTTGATGCATAGATTGCGGCAGTATATCCGGCCGGGCCTCCGCCGACTATCAGACACTTCACTTGTTCCCTGTTCATTTTCAACACATCAAAATTGACATAAATTGCAAATATACGCAGAAGCCGAGAGCAGAGCAAATCTATTTGCTTTGCCGAGGCGCAACAGTATAAATGGCGCGATAGCGGCAAATATACGCAGAAACTGAGAGGTATGGAAATAAACTTGTTTAATTTCCATACCCGAAGTGCTACCGTATATGTGGACGCAGTCCAAATATACGCAGAAAATCAGAATTTCGTCCAGGCAAACCTCAACTTTTCATACAGGAAATGCAGGAACGGGTCAGGGAGCAGAAGCATAACCGGCAGGAAAATATGGTTGACAAGTCCAGGCATAGTATTATGCCTTCTCCTGAAGACAGCCTTGAGAGCAGAATCAACTGCCCTTTCTACCGACACCATCACACCGAGCCTTCGGGCAAGCCTCCTGTAAAATGGAGGAAGTCCGAACAGGGCGGTGTCGACAGCGCCGAAACAGGCTGTCGTGACACTGACGCCAGTACCTCTGCATTCAATTCTCAAAGACCTGGAAAAACCTTTTATAAAACGTTTGGTATTGCCATACATCCCCACTCCGGGCCAAGGCATCCATGCTGCAAGAGAAGATATATTGAGTATGTAGCCGCAGCCCCTCCGCCGCATTCTCGGCACAAACTCGCGGCAAAGCATCAGCGGAGTATGGTTGTGCAGCATTACCATTCTTGAAAGACAGGCCGGGGGCACTTCCGCAGTCTCCCTGAAGAAAAACATGCCGGCATTGTTTATCAGCACCTCCACGTCACAACCTTCAGCATCTGCCCTTGCAGCCACTGCAGAAGCCGCATCAGGAGCAGAAAGATCCTGTACACAGGTCACGACGCGGAACAGCCCGGACTTTTCCTTCCGCCAGTCAGACATGGAAGACACCTCATCCCTTACGGCTGCCGCTGTGTCAGCAAGCCCGGAAGCATTGATATCAACCAGCATAAGATTATATCCGAGAAGGGCAAGATTCATGGCATACATCCTCCCCATACCAGATGCAGCCCCGGTGACAAGGGCGAAAGAAGAGTATGATCTAAAGTTTTTTTCGTTAATTTTCATTGACATACAGCACCAGAGGCACATTCCGCCTCACCAATTTGGAATTTTTCAATTTTATTTTGTCGGAAAACCAATTATTCATACTTTTGCAAAAGAATTGCAGAAATATGACGAACAGCACCATCAAAAATCATACAAATCCGGAACAATTCAAAGTTCTTCTTAAAAAACATTCACTTAAGGCCACTGCACAGAGGATGGCGGTGCATGAAGCAATGATGCAACTGGGACATGCATCCGCCGACATGGTGACTGAAGCAATCCGCAGAAACGGAAAGACAAAAGTCACTGTGGCTTCCGTCTACAACATACTTACACAACTCGCCCTGCTCGGCATCTACGACTACAGGCTGAGTTCCAACAACAAGATGTACTTCGACATAAATACATTCCCGCATATGCACATCTATGACAGGGAAAACCATGTCTACAGGGATGTCATCGATGACGACCTCATGGGTATAGTCGAAAAGCATCTGAAGCACAAGAGGTTCAGGGGCTTCAAGATAGAGCATGTGGACATCCAGTTCGTCGGGATTCCATCAAGGAAAAAATATCAGACAGTATAGCCGCGATACACATAAAGCATATGAGAGTCCTCTGGTTATCCATGGCAAACACCCTGTTCAACGAGAAAGGAGACAGGGCATATAACGGGAAAGGGTGGATTGCATCCCTTCAGGATGCCGTGATGAAATATGCCGGAGATGACATACAACTCGGAGTCGCTTTCCTGAGCAAAGAGGCGGCAGGCCCTCTGCAACAGGACAATGTCATGTATTATCCGATAAGGAAACAGGCACCGGAAGGCATCAGGAAACTTTTTGCCAACTGGACCGGAGGGCATACAGAAGACTACACGTCAGACATCAGCAGAATCATCCGGGATTTCAGGCCGGACTTGATGCAGATCTTCGGCTGCGAGTCAAAACTCGCATCTGCCATATTGTCATGCCGGGAAATACCGTCCGTCATCCACATCCAGGGCATCCTGACCGAATATATTCCGCATTTCTTCCCTCCGGGAACAGGAAGAAAAGATATGGTGACAGGCAAGACGTTTTTCAATGAAGTCATACTCAACAACGGATACAGACATCTTTTTCGCGACTATACAGTCAGGGCAGTAACAGAAAAAAAATGCCTTGAAGCCGCCGGCTATATAATGGGCAGGACGGAATGGGACAAGGATTCCACCGGAAAATACTCAAAGGCAAGGTATTTCCATGTCGACGAAGTCCTCAGGGAAGACTTCTACTCCATGGCAGGGAAATACGGCAGCGGCCACAGCAACAGTGAAAAAAAGATACATCTCATCTCCACAATCTCCCCCGCACCATATAAAGGGCTTGACCTCATCCTCAGGACAGCAGGACTTCTGAAAGGCAGCGGATACGATGTGACATGGGACGTAATCGGCATTAGCAGTGAAGCCGGCATAAGAGATATATTTGAAAAGAAGACAGGGATATGCGCGTCTGAAAACGGCATCCGTTTCCTCGGAGTCCTTGACACTAAAGGGCTTGTAAAGGCACTGACAGATGCGGAAATCTACGTGCACCCGTCATATATTGAAAATTCCCCGAACAGTGTGTGCGAGGCCCAGATGCTCGGTATGCCGGTGATAGCCACGGATGCAGGGGGGACGTCTACTCTTGTCCATGACGGTGAAGACGGGGTCATTGTACGGTGCGGAGACCCGGGGCACATGTGCGAGAACATCATACGTCTCCACAGCGACCTCAGCCTCAGGGAACGCATTGGCAGGGCTGCCGCATCTGCCGCATCTGAAAGACACGACAGAAGAAAAATCGTCGAAGAACTGAAAAAAGCCTATTCAAGCATCCTTACAGAATCTGGGCAGCATGGGCTTTAGTGTCCACCTTCTCTATGACACGCTCCAGCGTACCGTCTTCCGAAAAGATAAACGTTCTGCGCAATGTACCCATCACTGTCTTTCCGTACATCTTCTTCTCGCCCCATGCCCCGAATGCCTGGAGCATCTGCGTAGAAGAGTCGGATAGGAGGGTAAAAGGCAACGAATATCTGTCCTTGAAACGGCGGTGCGATGCCGCGCTGTCCTTGCTTACTCCTACAACATTGTAACCGGCAGCCTCCAGGGCCCCGTAATTGTCCCTCAGATTACATGCTTCTGCAGTACACCCCGAGGTATTGTCCTTCGGATAAAAATAGATGATGGTTTTCCTGCCTATAAGGTCTGCTGACCTCACTGTATTGCCGTCCTGGTCCACGACCTCGAAATCCGGCATCCTGTCTCCCGGCTTCAGCATATTCATTCCTGCTTTAAAATACGGTGCAAGATAGCATTTTTCCAAAAGACGGACAACTGTCCCTATGGCATTCATGCGCAACCGCCCCGGGAAGGTTCAGTCTGGCTCACGGCAAAGCAGGGATATCATCATGACGGCAGGTCAACGTATTCCTGACAGTTTGTGTGTCTGGAGAGACAGGCGCCACATCGGATGCCCTTTGCAGAATTCTATGGCATCATGAAGAATGGCCCTGTTTCTGTCTGCGTCACCGGTATCGCACGGCTGGACAAAATGATGCGAAGCGGCTATGCTGTCATAAACACCCATATCCTGTCCCATGTAGATTACCTTAAGTTCATCACATCGTGCAAGTACGACTTTCCGGGCGGATTCTGCGGGCAGAACGTCTCCGGATTCATCCATGGGGAAGCCGAATTTCGGGGAACATGTTATCCAGTCTACTCCGGACGGGAGAGTATGAGTACCATTGGTCTCGACAGCGACATACCGGCCCTGGCCGTGCAGAGCATCTACCAGACTTTCGGAAATATACAGGGACGGTTCGCCTCCGGTCAGCACGACATGACTGGATGGCCATCGGGAAATTTCAGACAGGATGTCATCAACGGTCATCATGTGCCCGTCCCCGTGGGATGTGTCGCAGAACGGGCAGCGGAGATTACACCCTGAAAATCTTATGAACACGGCCGGGGTACCGGTATAATATCCTTCTCCCTGAAGGGAATAGAATATCTCATTTATCTTGTAGCGCGTCGTCATACGGAAAGTTGCAGATACATCTCTATAAGGCTGCATTTTCAAACCCGTCCCGCACATAGACGGCGACATTGCCTTCCGACTCCTGGAACATGACCTTGTAGCATTCCGGTATCTGGAAGCATATCCATCGTGCCAGATTTTCTGCCGTAGGATTGAAGTCAAAGATATCATTAAGACACGCATGATCGAGTCTTGAGGACACCAGTTCCTTTATGGAGGTGAAGTCCGTCACCATCCCGTTATTGTCCAGGCTCTCTCTGCAGCAAAATACAGTAATGACTGCATTGTGCCCGTGCAGTCTGGTACACTTGCTCTCATAGTCCAGAGACAGCCTGTGTGCAAATGCTATTTCAAATCGTTTGGATACGTAATACATTTTCTGTCTATGTCTTAAAAATCAGTTACCGCGAGGGTCAGAGAATGACACTATATCCTGGCGGTCTATCTGTTCAGGATAGAGTATCATGAGATTGCATTCCTGAAAATACCTGTTGAGCAATGCCGGAAGCCGGTCGAATGCCGGATCGTAAGAGATAGACCCCTGTCTGGCACTCACGACCACAAGCAGATGCTCTCTATCGACCCGGATATCCATCCTGTCCTGCAGAGATGCCTTGTCTGCCGGCACTATCTCTGCCAATGTACCGGCATCGGCATTGTCGGCCGCTGCACGGAGACTTTTCACGGACTGTGTGTCAGAATGGAATCTGATGCGGCATCCCAACTGGACAGCCATACGGCAAAGATGCGTCACCCAGCCGGCAAAGCCTGTCTCATATTCCGCCCTGGACGGGACAATCACGGAAATCCCCTTCAAGGTAT
>JADILX010000031.1 GCA_017695025.1 Candidatus Cryptobacteroides excrementavium | reverse complement strand
CTGCTGAGGGACAACCGATGCAGGGACAGGGCTGTATTTGCGTTCAACGCTCGTCCAGTTGCCGTCTACACCGAAATCGACTTCCGTCCTGTCGGTATATGTCACTTCGTATTCCGACCCAATCATCTTCGGATCCTCGACAACAAAAGCCACCGTAAGATCCTTAAAATGGTCATTGAGGAACTGCTGTGCCTGTGCCGGAAGTTTGTCCACAGTGGTAGGGCGCTCCCTGTTGTCTGCATTCATCGTGAAAAGTCCGCAAAGGAGGACGGCTGCTGAAAGTAAAATCTTTTTCATGTCAAATCAGTTTTAATTGTTTGTTTCCGGCGACAAAATTCCGCACAGATTCTGAAAAGAAAATGAAAAGACAGAAAAAAGACGGAATTATCCGCAGAAATTCTATTTCAGGACTCCTCGGCGGATAAACACTTCAAAATATAAAAGCACGATGTTGTAAAAAAATCCCTCAGAGAAGGGACTGCTGCCACTGGACGGGCAAGCAGGCGTGGTTTCAGGCCGAATTTGGCCTCATAATGTGGATTAATGAGCCAGAGCCTGCGGTCAAGGATTTCCAGGGGCCGTATTGCATCCATGGATGCATCAGTACGTTTTCCCTTCTGCTGCAGCAGACGCTCAAACTGCTCGACAGACAGGCGGGTGTCCTTTATCTCCAGAAGTTCCCTTATGCGATACTCTTCCTCTCCTCCTGCCTTCAGAACCGCCCTGTACAATGGCTTCGGAAGAAGATGGAAAAACGGGAGACGCGAAAGGAACCGGCTCCTGCAAATCTGCTGATGTCCTCCAAAAGGCATCTGCCATGCAGGGAATGCCATGAAGACTATGCCTCCCTGCCTGAGATATTTTCCAAGGTCGCACATGAACCGGAACTTGTCCCCGATATGTTCCAGCACGTCATGGCATATAATGAGGTCAAATGATGTCTCCAGCTCTTTCACCTTGAAAATATCGGAGGCTATGAAAGTGCCGTCCTGGCCCTCGGCGGCGAAAAATTTTCTGGCATTGTCGATTTTCCCGGAGGCAAGGTCAACACCTGTGACCCGGCATCCCCTTTCCGCAAACGGGAGCAGATTTCCGCCTTCCCCGCAGCCTATTTCAAGAACATTCATCCCGGACCCGATGCGCACAAATGCGGACAGGTACGGGATGAAATATTTTTCACTTGTCGTGGCAAGTTCCCTGAAATAACGAGCTCTGTCAGTCTGTCTTTCCTGCATGTAAGGCAATCCGGTATCTCACACTGACTTATTTGCCGAGTCTCTCATGAAGAGCCTTTGCCTGCTCCTCATAACCTGGCTTTCCGAGAAGGGCGAACATATTTTTCTTGTACGCCTCCACCCCCGGCTGGTTGAACGGATTGACCCCGAGGATATAGGCGCTGATTCCGCAGGCCTTCTCGAAGAAATAGAAGAGGGCGCCGAGATTGTATTCATCTATCTTCTCCACAGACACAGACAACTGCGGTACCCCGCCGTCGATATGGGCAAGTTTTGTCCCGAGTTCTGCCATCGCATTGCATTCCTCAACATGCTTTCCAGTAAGGAAGTTGAGTCCGTCAAGGTTCTGCGGGTCATTTGAGATAGTCACGCTGCGATTGCTTTTTTCGACAGACACCACTGTCTCCATAAGCATCCTTTCACCGTCCTGAATATATTGACCCATGGAATGGAGGTCAGTAGTGAAATTGACTGAGGCAGGGAAAATGCCCTTGCCGTCCTTTCCTTCAGACTCGCCGTACAACTGTTTCCACCATTCACCGAGATACTGGAGTTTCGGATTGTACGAGACGAGTATCTCCACTTTCTTACCTTTGGAATAGAGAAGGTTGCGCATTGCCGCATATTCGACTGCCGGGTTGGATGTGTTTCTTTCCGCAGTCACCTTTTCCATCTCGGCCGCCCCTTTCAGCATGGCCCTCATGTCGAAGCCGGCAAGTATTATAGGAAGAATGCCGACCGGTGTAAGGACTGAAAACCGTCCTCCTACATTGTCCTCGATGACAAATGTCCTGTAGCCTTCCTGCGTAGAAAGAGACTTGAGTGCACCTCTGTGGGCATCTGTAACAGCCACAATGCGCTCAGCGGCTTCTGCCGAGCCATAGCGGGCCTCTATATGCTGCTTGATGAGACGGAATGCTACTGCTGGCTCTGTAGTGGTGCCTGATTTTGAAATGACTACCGCAGCCACATTTCTTTCCGCCATCAGGTCCATGAGTTCGGCAATATATTCTTCTGAAAGATTGTTCCCCGCAAAAACGACTTCAGGAGATTCCTTTTTCCCTGCAAGTTGCCTTGAGAATGAATGGGAAAGGGCCTCTACTGCACATTTGGCCCCGAGGTACGAGCCTCCTATACCTATGACCACGACAAGGTCGACGCCTTTGGACTTCCAGAGGTCACGCACAGCCTCGCAGTCAGCGAGCAGTGTCTCCGGGGTCTGAGTCGGAAGATGTTTCCATCCGAGGAAATCATTGCCGGCGCCGGATTCATTTTCAAGTACATCCAAGGCAGAAAGTGCCTTGTCAAGATATTCATTGT
>JADILX010000030.1 GCA_017695025.1 Candidatus Cryptobacteroides excrementavium | reverse complement strand
AAAATAAATATCATGAGGGCGACCAGAGCACAGTACAGGGCAAACCACGAAAGTCTTGCCTTTCTGACTATGCCTATCATCACCTTGCAGGCGAAAAGTCCGGACACGAATGCGGAAAGAAATCCCAGGGCAAGAGGCAGGAGACCCACAGAAGAGCCTGTCATCTCCCCGCCGACAAGCTGCAGGAAAGCCTCCCCAAGAATCGGCACAAGAACCATCAGGAATGAGAACTGTGCCATGACATCCCTGCGCACACCGCAGAGCAGCCCTGTAGAAATCGTGGTCCCGGAGCGAGACAGCCCAGGAACGACAGCAAGAGCCTGCCCGAGCCCCACGACAAACGCCTGCCACCACGAAATGCCGTTACGGTAATTTTTCCGCTCGGACAGAGACACCCCGGCCCGAGGCCTTGAGGTCATATCCGACAGGAGGAGCAGAGTCGCTGTCAGCACAAGCGCGGCACCGACAACAAAAAGCGACTGGAAAAGCCCCTCGACAAAATCCTTGAAGAACAGTCCGATGACAAGCACAGGCAGCATCGAGACACAGATTTTGAGCACATAGTCTGTCTCATCGTTGTACCTGCCTCTGAAAAGGCCTTTCAACAGACCCCAAATCTGTTTCCTGAACACGACAATAGTACTGAGCACTGTCGCGGCATGTACGAGAACCTCAAATACGAGATCATCGGCAGCCTCCACCCCAAGCAGTTCCTTGCCTATGATAAGATGTCCGCTGCTGCTCACCGGAAGGAACTCTGTCAGCCCCTGGACAAGGCCGAGAATCACAGCTTCATACCACTCCATATCACCATCACTTGAAAATCTTCATTATCGCCACTATCTCCACAACAATACCGGCAATGATAACCGTCGGAGCAGCCACAAGCCGCCTGAAATCAAACATCGCATAGTTGAATACCTGCGGGTCGTCACTTCCGCCTCCGGTCATCAGGATATAGCCGGAAACCATGACCACAAGGCCTGCCAGCAGAAGCATTATCCCCTTTCTGGTCATGGCCATCTTGCCTGCCTGCTGCCCGTCAGCCGCCGGCTGAACTTTTTTCTTGTCAATATATGCCATCATTCAGAAATATAATTCGTCTTTATTGAGTGAAATGAGCCTGTTCACCACAAACAGGGTGCTTGTCATGCAGATAGCCACACCGCATACAGTCACAATACCCATGACCGAGAGCAGAAGTTCCATCCTGAATATCTCGAACAGCTGGACAAACTCACTGCGGACAACAAACAGTATCGCAAGGAGCATGATTATGGCCAGTATTGCCGAAAAAAGTCCCTGGAACAGGGCCTGGACAAGGAACGGTGCACGGATAAACCCTCTCGTCGCCCCCACCATCTTCATCGTATGGATAGAAAACCTGCGGTCAAAGACACTGAGCCTCACCGTATTGTTAATCAGCACAAACGATATGAAGAGCAGGAGGGCAATAAATATTGCCAGCACAGAGGATATCTTGCTGAGATTGGCATTAAGAGCCTCCACAAGAGACTGCTGGTACACGACCTCGTCCACAAGAGGAGAAGCGGACACAGCCTTCTTCACGACTTCGAGACTGTCGGCAGACACATAGTCCGCATCAAGGGTCACATCTATCGATACAGGAATCGGGGCCGTATCGAAAACCCTGAGAAAATCATCCCCGAGAAGTTCAGCCATCTCACTGGCTCCGCGCTCCCTTGAAATGAACTCGCTGTTTCTGATGAAAGACATGTTCTCAAGGGCCGTCTGGAACCTCGCAGCCTCCTCATCAGAGACATCCGGCTTGAGCATCACCGAAACCTGCATGTTTTCCTTGAAATAGTCGGACACCGACCTGGCATTGACAAGCAGAAGGCTCGCCACACCCACCAGCAGAAGCACAAGGCTTATGCTGATCACCGATGAAACATATGCATTGACAATGCGTCTGCGCACTGCCCGTTTTTCTCCCTTCGCCATATCTGTATTCCCAATCAGGGCCAAAGATAGTGAAATATCAAAAATAATTCTTATCTTTGTTAAGATTTTGTCTAAAAACACGAATATGGGAGATTCTGTTAAAAGAGTTCTGTTTGTCAATTCCGAAATATTCCCATATCTGCCGGAATCCGATATCTCGCGCATCGGAAGATATCTTCCGCAAGGTATACAGGAGAGGAAAAAGGAAATACGCTCATTCATGCCGAGATACGGATGCATCAACGAAAGGAAGAACCAGCTCCATGAAGTCATCAGGCTGTCAGGCATGAACATCATCATCAACGATGTAGACCGGCCGCTCGTGATAAAGGTGGCGTCTGTTTCCGCAGCAAGGATGCAGGTGTATTTCATTGACAACGAAGACTATTTCCACAGGAAACAGATCTACCGCAATGAAGAGGGGGAATTTTTTGCAGACAACGGGGAAAGGGCCATATTCTTTGCCAGAGGCGTGCTGGAGACAGTAAAGAAACTCAGATGGGCCCCGGACATCATACATTGCCACGGATGGATATCCCATGTGCTTCCCCTGTATCTGAAGAAAGCATACAGGGAAGACCCTATCTTCTCGGGAAGCAAGATTGTACTTTCCCTGTACGACGATATCTCCACAGAAAAATTCTCAACCGACTTCAAGGACAAGATATGCATGGCCGGAGTATCGGCAGAAGACATATCCCTGCCTGACAGCCCGGACGGCATAAATCTTGCTGAACTTGCCGCGCAATATTCGGACGGCATAATTATGGGCACGGAGAACATCAGCCCGGAACTCATGGAATTCTGTGCAGCATCCGGCAAGCCGGTTCTCCCGTTTGACAGAAAATCTTTCGGGGACGGCTCATACATAGACGAATATGACAGATTCTACAGCCTTGTGCAGGCGTAGCAGAGACAGGAAAAGAGAGCAGTAAAAAGATGAAAGCAAATCATTTGCACCGTATTTTCAAAAGCATATTATGCGCATGCGTCATGACCGTATGCGCATCTTCATGTGTATATATTGACGATCACCTCGGGGAGAACTTTATCCCCACCAACCAGCAGTACGATGTATACACGATGGCATTCCCTCTGAAAAACATCAGCATGGCCTACGCCGACAGCCTGTCGGGCTTCAGTTCGACACGCTTTACCGTCGGCTCTATAAGGGATCCGGAGACAGGGGGGCTGACCAGCAGGTCAAGTGCCTTCACGCTGGTACCGCTCAACGAGGAGATGGACTTCGGGGAAGACCCACAGGTAATCCAGTTCCACTTCACGGCAGTGAAAGATACCGTCTCATGCATCGCGGAAGATGAAGAGAGGATACTCCAGAACATCCGTGTCTACGAAGTGAAGAAGGATCTCGGCTCAAAATACATCTATACGAGTTCCGGTTACCGCATGGAGGATGACGGCATCATAGGCGACACAGAAATATCAGCCCCGATCATCTACAATGGAGGGGACTCCCTGTCATTCGACTTCAAAAAGGAATTCAGCCAGACTTTTATTGAGACACTGGCCCAAAAATTTGCCGATATCGAGGACATAGACGGATACAACGAGGCGTTCCCGGGTATATACATCACTGCAGACGAACCGGCAGGCAACGGAGGGCGTATCAACATGTTCGGGCTTGCGCTCGGGGTGAACGACTCATACTACGTGACCTCGAACTATGCGGAACTCAAGTTTTCGGCCCTCTTCGAGGGGGAAAGTGAACGCAGGGACACATCTTACCTGTTCTACTTCGGGGCACAGGATCTGACCTATTCGTCAAGTACGGCACAGTACGCACTGAACGTATGCAGACAGGACGGATACGACAAGACCACACCGGGCAACAATATCTTGCAGGCCACGGAAAAAATAATAGTCCAGGGAGGAGGCGGACTCAAGCCTGTCATCTCCGCACAAGAGATCAGGGACAGTCTCCACACATATTTTGAAAAGAACGGAACCGACTATATGAACGTAGTCATCAACAAGGCTTCGCTGATAATGCCTTTTGATGACCCGAAATACGAGACAAAAGGCATATACCCGGCAATGCTCAGCCCGACATGCAGGCTAAGGTCCGAAGTGACTTCAGATGAGGACGAAGAAGAGACTGAGAATTCCGTATATTATGCCGGGCTTACCGACGCCAGCGTATCATCCGAGAACCAGGGAAATGTGAACTGGTCGCTCTCACAGTATGCACCTGACATCACCCACCATGTGCAGGAAATCATAAAGCTCGGTGACGATGCCGATTTCAGCACAAGGGATATCTGGCTGCTGATCATGGCGACGGAGACAATAACAGAGACCTCTGACAACTCCTCCATGAACGAATACATGCAGAACCTTCTGTACAACAGTTATTACAACAATCTGTATGGCTACGGATACGGGAACTACGGGTACGGATATGGCGGATATTACGACTACAACAACTATTACAACTACTACATGATGGCCGCCATGATGAGCAATGCATCCCAGCCTACCACGAGCAGCAGCACCCAGCTGGACAAGGACAGGTTCTATGTGTGCACGCTCCGCGGCCCAGAGGCAACAACCCTGCCTGATGGCGTGACCCAAAGCGACATAGACAATGCACTGTCACGTGCAGATGCATTGATGCTTCAGGGGGTACCTATGATGAAAGTCACATATTCAGTACCTAAAAGAGGGGAATAGTCCTGACACGGACGGACAGGAGGCCCGGGATCTGCGAGGGAGACACACAGGCGTCTCTCCGGCCGGGCAGGCACGAAAGGAGAGAAACAGAAAACCGGCCCTGACTTCAGTCGAAAGACATCGTCAGGGCCGGTACATTTTATTTGCCGGAGGCAATTATTTCAGCTTGTTCTCGATATAAGCGATAGCATCACCTACAGTGGCAATCTTCTCGCCTGCATCCTCATCCGGGATAGTGATGTTGAAAGCTTTTTCAAACTCCATGATGAGCTCTACTGTATCGAGGGAATCAGCACCAAGATCGTTCTGGAAGCTGGCTGTCTCTGTAACCTCTGATTCGTCAACTCCAAGTTTGTCAACGATAATTGCCTTTACTTTTTCTGCAACTTCTGACATAATTGTAAATTTTAGATAATTAATAGTTTATGTTTAAATACACATATTGTCTAAAGGAAATATCACCTGTATATTCTCAAACTGGGCTGCAAATTAAGTAAAAAAATACGAAAAATAAAAGATTTTTTGCGAAAAGGATGCTCCAAGGCTCTCACTGATTGTCTGATGAGCTCAATTTCAGCCACACCCTCAGCCCGTTTACAGAGTTGAGAAGATAGAAGACCCACATGATGACCATGACTCCGGCATGCGGCTCTCCCTGTACGGCAAACACGCTCCACATAACTATGCTTAAGGCATTTGTAAGTATCCACAAAGCCCATTGTTCCATAAAGGCAAGAGACATGAGCGCCTGTGCGACAATACTGAGGACAGTTGTCGCCGAATCCTTGAATGGCTGAGGGTCGCCAAGAGACTTCAGTACAAGACCGCCGGCAACGACCAGCACGGCACATCCCGCAAGAAGGAGCACCCTCTGGAGAGGAGTCATCCTGCGGGCACTGACCCGCACATCGTGATCTGGCGCTGCAGATGCAGAACGGGATACAGCCGCCCCTCTCTTCCGCCACTGCCACCAGCCGACAAACTGCATGGGAAGATAATACAGGGCATTGAGGGCAGCATCTCCATATAGCCCGGACTTCCAGGAAATCCATGCATAGAGAGAGACATTGACAAGGCCGAATACATAATTCCAGATACTTCCCTTTGCCACGAGTACCACACACACGACACCGGCGACTGCCGCCGTTGCGCCGACAAGATCGAACGTGCCGGACATGACAGAATAGACAGCACTTGCCGCTGCCACTCCCGCCATCAGAAAAATGTCATACAGACTCAATATGTTTCCGCTGCTGCGCATAACTATGACTGTTGTGTTCCGGATGAAATCTCCGTGTCTTCACCGCTACTGTTGAGACTTTTGTGAATCCTCTCCGCAAGCGGGCGGCCTACAAGGCCAGCGATATCATCGACAGATGCGGCTGCAAGCCTTGCCACGCTGCCGTAATGCAGGATGAGCCGCTGCTCCGTCTTCTCCCCGACCCCTTTTATTTCCCGCAGGGCCGACCGGGTCTGCTCCTTGCTCCGCCGGTTGCGGTGATGGGTGATGCCGAACCTGTGGGCCTCATCCCTGATGCGCTGAAGGACTTTCAGCGCCTGGGAATTCCTGTCGATGAAAAGCGGATACGGATCCCCGACCCGTATGACTTCTTCAAGGCGCTTGGCAAGACCTATCACTACAAGTTTTTCGGTAAGCCCGAGTTCAGAGAGGGCCTCATAGGCAAAAGACAACTGGCCCTTTCCGCCGTCTATCACTACAAGTTGCGGCAGATCGTCCGGGGCTTCTGCAAGCATCCTGGAATAGCGCCTGTTCACGACCTCTTTCATGGAGGCGTAGTCATTTGCCCCGACAACAGTCTTTATGTTGAAATGCCTGTAGTCTTTCTTCGAGGGGACACCGTCCCGGAACACCACACAGGATGCCACCGGATTGGTCCCCTGGATATTGGAGTTGTCAAAGCACTCGATATGTACAGGCAATTCCTTCATGGCCAGAGCGTCACGCAATTCTTCAAGCACTTTGCGCCGGAACTCGTCCGGATCGGTATGCTCTTTCTGTTTGAGCGCGTTGAAGCGCATCTCTTTTGCATTCTTTGCACTTAGTTCAAGCAGGACAAGCCTGTCCCCCCGTACAGGTATCCTGAACTCCACACCTTCAATCTCCACATCTGGATAGAATGGGACAATGACTTCCCGGGAAAGCCTCCCGAACTTTGACTGGACTTCTGCAATAAACATCCCGAGAACCGAAGAGCGGTCTTCCTCGATATTCATCCTGAAACCAAGGTTCAGAGACTGGATTACAGCCCCCTGGCGGAGCCGCATGAAATTACCGTATGCATCGGAGGCATCAAACACAAGAGAAAAGACATCCGCATCCATTGCCCCCGCGCTCGTTATGATGGACTTGCTGTAATGCTTCTCTAACGAAAGCATCTTTTCCTTATACTCATTGGCTCTCTCGAAATCCAGAGATGCCGAAGCACGCTCCATCAAATCCCGGTAATGCTGGATCATCTCCCTGCCGCCGCCTTTCAGCAGCCTGACAATCTCTTCGATATATCCGTTGTACTCTCTGGCAGAAATATCCCCTATGCAGCAGCCACGGCATCTGCCTATATGATAATTGAGGCAAGGCCGGAATTTCCGTCTGAGGATGGAATCAGAAGTGATTTTATTGTTGCAGGTACGGAGAGGATACAGGGAGGCAAAAAGTTCCAGAAGGTTCCGGGCATGGAGGACAGAACTGTAAGGGCCGAAATATCTTGAGCCGTCCTTGACAATACGCCTGGTCAGAAAGACTTTCGGAAACTCATCCGCACTTACGCATATCCACGGATATGTCTTTGAGTCTTTCAGCAGGATGTTGTATTTCGGCTTGTACTGCTTGATAAGGTTGTTTTCAAGCAGAAGAGCATCTGCCTCTGTATCTACGACAGAATACTGGGCATCGGCTATCTTGGAGACCATGACGGCGGTCTTGAGTGTCAGCCTTTCCGGCGGGACAAAATACTGGGCGACCCGCTTGTGAAGGTCCTTTGCCTTACCCACATAAATCACATTCCCCGCAGCGTCATAATATCTGTAGACGCCGGGGGAATGCGGGAATAATGCTATCTTTTCCTTTACTGTCATCTGCCGATGGAGCGTTCCGTGTATCAGTCAAGATACCCGGCTACCTCTGCCTCGATGGCCTCACCGCGGAGATCCCTCTTGAGGATAGTCCCGTCAGGGCCGAAAAGGATGATATGAGGGATTCCCTCTATCCCGTACAGATCGGTCGGGATACGCTGGGCATTGATGATCTGCTTCCAGTTCACACCGTAGGCCTTTGCGGTGTCCTTTGTTGCCTGAGGCTCATCCCATACGGCGACACTGAGCATTTCAAGCCCTTTCGAGCGGTATTTATTGTACACAGCCTTCAGATTCGGTATCTCCCTCTTGCACGGGCCGCACCATGATGCCCAGAAATCCACAAGCACATACTTTCCTTTTCCGACATAGTCTGAAAGGCTGACAGTCTTCCCGTCCGAATCCTCCACTGTGAAGTCTGTAAACATCTTGCCTTCTGCTGTCGCCTCACGCACAGCGATGCTTTTACGCAGGGAGGCAACAAATTCATTGGCCTGAAGAGCCTCGGAAAGAGTATTGAGCAGAGAGTCAAGCTGGCTGTCTTCCATGGTCACAGCCACATTCTGGACTGCAAAGAGGGCGAGGATATTGTCCTTGTTGGCCTCAAGGACTTCCTTGTTGTAAGCCGCATATTCCTCCATGACGGCATTGTAGTTTTCCTCCAGTCTGGAAGACTTCTCCTCCTCTGTCAGAGACTGGTCGGCGGTAATCTGCTCCATCTGCGACTTGAAATCGTTCTGGATGGCCATGGTACGCACCTTGAAACCGTTCATCCTCTCCTGCACCGACCTGTTCCCGGCCTTGGAGGTGACAGTGGATTCAGGGGCAAGTGTCACTTGAAGATGAGTCCCGTCAGGAATAAATTCCACCCCGTAATTGGCCGCAGCCACGCTGCCGAGGACAGTAGGGTCTGCAGGCACCTCAAGATAGAATTTACCGCCAGAGACCGGGACAAGAGTATCTATCTGAAGCTCAGGAATGATGACATTCACTTCGTCAATCCCTTCAGTGGAGACTGTCCCTGAGATTTTCGTCACATCTGAGACTCCGGCACATCCTGCCAGAGCCGCAACGGCACACGCCGTCAGAAAAAACCTTTTCATAAACATCAATATTAAAAATCACGCTGCGCCATACAATGGCGACACATTTTACAAAGATACGCAGAAGACGGGAGCAATGCAAGTTTACTTGCAACTGCCGCCGATGTTGCACTTCGGTGTTGAATCTACAAACTGCCGCCGATGGAAGCAAGGGATAATCGTCCATGGCGGTACGCGCCTATGGCCAGACATATGTAAAACAGGAAATGGGAATGGACTTCTTTTTCACCACTCCCATTTCCTGATATTTTCTGC
>JADILX010000029.1 GCA_017695025.1 Candidatus Cryptobacteroides excrementavium | reverse complement strand
TACAGCTCCGGGGATCCACCTCTACCCATACCGAACAGAGAAGTTAAGCCCGGACGCGCCGATGGTACTGCCCGAGGGCGGGTGGGAGAGTAGGTTGCTGCCGCATTTTTCGGGGGAGGGACTGCATGACTTGAGAGTCATCTGTCCCTCCCCTTTTTTATTTGTCCGGCAGGGCGGATTTTATTAAATTTGTCCCTATGAATATAGATAATATTTTAAATGCGCGGCATAGCGTGCGCAATTTCGACTCTGACAGAAAGATTTCGCATGAGACTGTGGTCGACGTACTTTCGTCGGTACTTTTGTCTCCATCATGGAAAAACAGCCAGACTCCGCGCTATCATGTAGTTGAGTCCGCTGAAGTCTTCGGACATCTTCTCGGCGCTCTATCTCCACGTAATACTGAAAATGCCTCAGGTGCTTCTGTACTTGTCGTCTCGACATTCGTAAAGGATGTGGCTGGCTTTAACAGGGAGGGACAGCCTGACAATGAACTTGGCAACGGCTGGGGAATATATGATGCCGGCCTTAGCAATGCAATCCTTCTTATGAAAGCGGCGGAGTCAGGTATTGATTCACTGGTTATGGGCATAAGGGATGCAGAGCGCATCAGGGAGATACTACAGATTCCTGAACAGGAATGTATACTTTCTGTGATAGCCTTGGGATACCGTGTATCAGACCCTGTAAGACCTGCACGGAAAAGTCTTGGGGAAATCGTGAAGTTCTACTGATTAACAGTATTATCTGCTTAACAGTATTATCTGCGGTTCAGACAGTGAGGTTTCCGGCAACATATGCTTCTCGTGCTCTCCGATTCAAACGGTGGAGCAGGAAACCTTATGCTGTCTTCTGCTCACTCGGGAAACTTGTCAGCATCGTCCGTCTGCCTTCTTATATAGCGGATGCGTCATTGGCAAAAAACAGCAGTATCCATTCTTCTTCGTATTGGAGGCATCTGTTGTCTGCATCAGGTATTCCTGTACTTTTCCATGATGACAAGGAGTCTCCTCCGCCAGAAATTGTAGCAAGCATTCTAAACGGCACTACGTATGCCTGTATCCACTTTGGCTGTCTTGAGACTGTTCCGGTTTCAAGTGTGGCTGCGTATGCTGTCTTCTCTTCTGGAGGGTGTCTCAGGATAAAATCCTGATTCGCCCTCCTGCTGTTTATAATGCTCTGAAAATCCACTAAATGATATAAGATACCAATGGAAAAAACAGTTGAAGAAATCATCGCCGGCGGTGGACTCGATGTCAAGGATGCCATCGGGTATTCCCGTTCCATGCCTCTTGAAAGGCTTCTGGAACTGGCTGGACAAGTCACCCGGGTGTGCTGCCCGGGGACTTTCGACACCTGTTCGATAGTGAATGCCAAGTCGGGACGCTGTCCGGAAGACTGCAGATGGTGTGCGCAGTCTGTCCATCATTGTTCAAAGATACAGGTCTATCCGCTCATGGATACCGGACGTCTCATGAAGTCCGCCATGATGAGCAAGGAAAGGGGAATCGGCAGATTTTCTATAGTTACGAGCGGGAAACGGCTTTCTCCCTCAGAGGTAGAGTCGGTATGCAGGTCGGCCGAAGTCATTACCCGTGAATGCGGCATATATCTCTGCCTGTCTGCCGGTCTTCTGTCTTTCGGTGAATTGTCCCGGCTTCATAGTGCCGGCATCTGCAGATACCACTGCAACCTTGAGTCTTCCCCTTCTTATTTCGGAGAATTGTGCACTACCCACACTCAGGCCCAGAAGATAGAGACTCTGAAGGCGGCCCGCAGTGCCGGAATGGAAATCTGTAGCGGTGGCATTATCGGCATGGGGGAGACGATGGAGCAGCGTATAGAACTTGCATCCACTTTGAAGAGTCTTGGCGTGAAGTCCATACCTCTCAATATCCTGTCCCCGATCAAAGGGACGGCTCTTGAGTCGATGCCTTTGCTTCCGGAAGATGAAATATTGCGTACGGTTGCGATTTTCAGGCTTATGATGCCTCCTGTCAGGCTGAGATTTGCAGGTGGACGCGCCAGACTGCCGGAGAAGACTCTTATGGCGGCATTCAGGGCGGGCATCAACGCTGCCATTCTCGGCGATATGCTGACAACGGCCGGAGCGGAAGTAGATGCAGATATGTCCAGAATCAAGGCTGCCGGCTACAGTATCCTCTCACCTGATGAGGTATATCAGATGAAAAATGAAAATTGATTTCAACTGCCTTCAAGGAACAGAAGCCAGTTCTGCTACGGCCTCCCGGAGAGGTTATGGGCAGTTTAACCCATTGAAATGACATTATATTATGAATCGTACGGATTTTTCCAGGATCACCGATATTTTCGACAGGGAGCATCTGTGGCATCCATACACTTCTGCCACCAATCCGCTCCCGGCATATAAGGTAAGGGAGGCGCATGGATGCACTATTGTCCTTGAAGACGGGACCGGACTCATCGACGGGATGTCCTCATGGTGGTGCGCCATACATGGCTACAATCATCCTGTATTGAATGATGCCTTGAGACGGCAGGCAGAAAAAATGTCTCATGTGATGTTCGGGGGACTGACGCATGAGCCTGCCATTGAACTCGGGAAGACGCTGCTTGAGATACTTCCTGATGAGTTTTCGCATATCTTTTATGCTGACAGCGGATCTGTAGCAGTGGAAGTGGCCATGAAGATGGCTGTGCAGTATCATTATGCATGCGGACATCCTCAGAAGACCAATTTTGTCACCATACGTTCAGGTTATCATGGAGATACCTGGAATGCCATGTCTGTATGTGACCCTGTCACGGGAATGCACAGTATATTCGGTACGGCCCTTCCTGTCAGGTATTTTGTGCCGTCACCCCAAAGCCGCTTCGGCAGCGAGTGGAATCAGGATGATATTGCACCTCTGGAGGAAATCATAGAAAAGCACCATGATGACATAGCCGCATTGATTCTTGAACCTGTTGTACAGGGGGCCGGGGGCATGCGTTTCTACAATCCTGAATATCTCCGGCAGGCAGTGTCATTGTGCCGGAGGTATAATGTCCTGGTGATTTTCGACGAGATAGCGACAGGTTTCGGAAGGACGGGGAAACTCTTTGCGTGGGAACATGCCGGGGTGAAGCCTGATATCATGTGCATAGGTAAGTCCCTTACAGGGGGATATATGACATTGTCGGCAGTCCTGACTACGGATGAAGTAGCCGGAGCGATTTCTGGCAATTATCCCTATGCATTTATGCACGGCCCTACATTCATGGCCAATCCTCTTGCCTGTGCAGTGGCAAAGGCCAGCGTGGATCTTCTGCTTTCCAAGGACTGGAAAGTCAAGGTGCTGTCAATGGAAGCCCAGATGAAGAGGGAACTTGCTCCAGCAGCATCTTTCCCGAATGTCGCTGATGTCAGAGTCCTAGGTGCCATAGGGGTGATAGAGACCCGGGAGCCTGTAGATATGGCCTGGATGCAGAAAAGATTCATTGAGGAGGGCATCTGGGTGCGGCCTTTCGGCAGACTCGTGTATATAATGCCCCCGTTCATAATCACCACGGGAGAATTGTCGGCCCTGACATCGTCACTGCTGAAAATTACCGGTGAACTACAAGCAAGATAGGATATATATAATATGAAAAACAACGTATTTTTTGTGAGCGGAACCGATACCGGTGTCGGGAAAAGTTATGCGGCAGGATATCTTGCCAGGGTGTGGAATGCATCAGGATGCCGGACCATAACCCAGAAACTTGTGCAGACAGGTAATACTGGCGTTTCGGAGGACATAGAAGTCCACAGGAAGATTATGGGGTGCGGCATGTTCCCTGAGGATGAAGCAGGGCTGACAATGCCTGAGATATATTCCTATCCGTGTTCACCTCATCTTGCAGCCGAAATAGACGGAAGACCGGTGGATTTTCAGAAGATTGAGGCCTGTACTGCGGCACTCAGTGAAAGATTCGATGCCGTACTTCTGGAGGGGGCGGGAGGCCTGATGGTGCCTCTTACCAGGACCCTTCTGACACTTGACTATGTTGCGGAGAAAGGGTATCCTCTGATACTGGTGACCTCAGGCAAACTCGGGAGCATCAACCATACCTTGCTCAGCCTTGAGGCCGCAAAACATCATGGCCTTCATCTGAAAATGCTTATGTTCAATATGTTCCCTCACGAAAATGACATGACAATATCCGATGATACTGAAAAATATCTCAAGGATTGTCTGGGAACATACTGTCCGGATGCGGAGTACATGACAGTGCCTCTATTGTAATGGTTCTCAGGATGGTATATACGAAAAAAGGGTAAGCTGATTACATCGCACCGCTACAACCTCCTGCCCTTGCTGCCTTCCGGCCCTGGGGGAATTCAGAGGGAGCTGGTCGTGTAAGACTTACCCGATGCAAAGATAGTCAAATTTTCCTTAAAGCAAAAATTTCTATTTAAGGCTGTCGAAGATGAATGGAAGGATGTCGTCAACGCGGCTGAATTTCCATATTTTTTCCGAGCCTACCATTATTATTTCCATCGGCCTGTTGCCCCTGTCCTGATACTCGGCCATTACCTGCCGGCATGCTCCGCATGGAGTGGCCGGAACCGGGCATAGTTCGCCGTTCTTGACGGCCGCTAAGGCAAGTGCCTCCATTGCTGCATCCGGATATTGTGCTGATGCGTGGAACATTGCCGTCCTCTCGGCGCACAGGCCTGACGGGTAGGCCATGTTCTCCTGGTTGGCCCCGGTGACTATCTCGCCGTTGGAAAGCCTGATGGCCGCCCCGACATTGAAATGGGAGTATGGCGTATAGGCATTGCGTGTAGCCTTTACAGCGGCCTCGGCCAATATTCGGTCCTGGGCGGAAAGTTCGCCGGTATTGTCATATTCGGTGTAACTGATGATTATTTTCTTGTCGGTCATGGCAATTCCGTTTTTGGCGTCCTGTTATTCTGTACTAAATACTATATTTGCAATGTTTTTCATTGCATCAGAAGCAAATATAGCGATTTTATATCTGATTGTATGCCCTGACGGCTGATTTTCAGTATAAAAACTCTGGTGCCGGGAAGAATCAGACTTATGAAAATATAATTGCAGTATGAAGGTGTGTGTAGGACTTTCCGGTGGTGTGGATTCAAGTGTGGCGGCCCTCCTTTTGAAAAGGGCAGGGTATGACGTGTTCGCATTGTTCATGCAGAACTGGCATGATACGACAGGGACATTGCATGGAGACTGCGAATGGGAGGAAGACCGTTTTGTTGCCGAGATGGTGGCGAGAAAGATCGGTATCCCGTTTTATTTCGTGGACTTGAGCGACGAGTACAGGAAGAGGGTTGTGGACTATATGTTTGATGAGTATTCCAAAGGAAGGACCCCGAATCCTGACGTATTGTGCAACAGGGAGATAAAGTTTGATGCCTTTATGAAATGCGCCATGAGGCTCGGGGCTGACTTTGTGGCTACCGGGCATTATTGCCGCAAGGATGAGATCACAGGGCCTGACGGGCTGCCGGTATACAGGATTTTTGCCGGGTCTGACCCGAACAAGGACCAGAGTTATTTCCTTTGTCAACTGACGCAGGTACAACTGTCAAAGGCTATGTTCCCGATTGGGGATATCGAAAAGCCAGAAGTCAGGCGTCTTGCCCGTGAGGCGGATCTCCCGTCAGCAGACAAGAAAGACTCTCAGGGAATATGTTTTGTGGGGAAGGTAGATCTGCCGACATTTCTTCAGCAGCAGTTAAAGCCGGCTGAGGGAGACATTGTGGAGGTATATGATGCATATTTCGATACCGATGAGCAGTACCGGTATATCGTGTCAGTCCTGAGTTCTCTGAAACGGGATGATTTTGCCGGTGATGTTCCGCTGATAACAAGTTATGTGTCAGAGTCTAAGGTTCCGGTACAGGAACCTGCACTTCCGGAAGGCGGCGCCGGACATGAAGGAGGGTGCATGCATGACTCGGAATTTTCGATGGAAAAGATTGCTGCCTTGACGGAGAAGCAACTGTCAAGACTGTCTGAACCTGTCAGATACAGCATAAAGTTCGAGACGGAGACTTACCGTTCAGGGAAAAAGCATGTGAAAAAGACAAGGTATAAGGACAATCCGTATGGAAAGATTGTAGGGAAGCATGACGGGGCGCAATTCTATACGATCGGACAGAGAAAAGGCCTGAATGTGGGCGGTCATAAGGATTCCCTGTTCGTGATAGATACCGATATTGCGACGAATACGATTTATGTTGGAGAAGGGCATACGCACAAGGGACTGTCCAGAAGTTGTCTGAGGATAGCACCGGAAGATGTGCACTGGATCAGGGAGGATATCCCAATGGCTGCAGGAGATATACGCCGTTACAGGGTGAGGATACGTTATCGCCAGCCTTTGCAGGATGCCACGCTGATAATGCGACCTTCCGGCATGTACATCCTGTTTGACGAACCTCAGCGCGGGATTACTCCAGGGCAGTTTGCAGTATGGTACGACCATGATGAGATGGTCGGTTCAGGGGTGATTTTCAGATAAGGCTGCCTGCGGCTGACTGTCCGGCGAGCATACCGGTAGAGAATGCTGTCTGAAGATTGTATCCGCCTGTATCCCCGTCCATGTCAAGTATTCCTCCGGCAAAATACAGTCCGGGACAGATTTTTGATTCCATGGTCTTTGGCGAGATTTCGTCTGTTGCTACACCTCCCGCCGTTATGACGCATCGTTCATAACCTACATATCCCCGGATGTCCATCTTCCAGTTTTTCAGTCTGCGGGCAAGTGTCTTGTGGTCAATGTTCCGGTTACATCGTATGAATCCGGGGACCAGTGTGAAGGGAAGGAGTTTTCCAAGAAGCACCCTGAATCTTTCGTCGTAAGTTTTCCCCTGGCTCCTTCTGTCTGTCGCTATTTCATGCCACAGGGCGTTTATCCTTTTGTCAAGGGCAGTCTCTTCTACCGCAGGTTTCAGGTCTATCGATACTGATGCTTTTGCCCCGTTTGACAGTGCGCATACGCATCTGCGGCTTATCCTGAATCCGGCAGGGCCTTCTATTCCCCCGTCTGTGAAGTCGATGTCCCCGAATTCCTCCTGTACAGGATGTCCGTCTATAAAGAGGGTGAGGGATATATTCTTGATCTGGTTGCCATTCAGGGCCGAGCCGGTGTCGGACAATGGCAAAGCCCTGTCGATATGCCCTCTGAGGCGTGCCGCATCCTGGCCTGGCGTATGGGATGTGTCCCCGGATGATTGTCCGTTGCCGGAAAGTATCTTATATCCCTCCGGAACGACTGCGGTAAGTGAAGGGAAACAGGTTCTGACTGTATGTTTGAATTGTCTGGCCCATATATATCCGTCTCCGGTGGAGCCTGTCCCGGGATAGGAAAGTCCGCCTGTGGCAATGACAAGTCTGCTGCAGGAATATTCTTTCCCGTTTCTGCATTTTATCGTAAACTCTGGACGGCCGCTGTTTTCATCTCTGTTGGCGGTTACATGTATTTCAGATACTCCGTTTCCTGTTTCGATGTACGCGCCTGCCGATGTCACTGCTTTTACAAGGGTGTCGACAACGTCTGCGGCAGAATGGGATGCAGGAAATACCCGGTCTCCACGTTCCACGACCGTGTCAAGGCCGTTCCTGTTGAAGAATTCTATTGTCTTGGCTGTGTCAAGATTGAAGAATGCGTGCTTCAGGCAATTGGCTTTAGGATGTATGTGTCCGGAAAATTCATTCCATTGCCGTGTATTGGTTATATTGCACCGTCCTTTTCCGGTTATCATGATTTTCCGTCCCGGTCTCGGCATTTTTTCCAGTACTGTGACTGTCTTTCCGCAGCCATTGTCCCTGAATATCCCTGCTGCGCCGGCTGCTGCCATCAGCCCTGCTGCACCTCCCCCGATGATGATTATATCTGAATGTTTCATGTCTTGTGAACGCTCAGGGCGGCCTTGCCCCTTGTCTTCTTCCTGAAATTCTTCCGGGAATCCGGAAGTCACGTGTCGGATTCAGAAGTCCCGGTAAAAAAATTGTGCGGTTTATGAATATTTTACTAACTTTGCAGTCCCTTTCGGAAAAGCATTGATGAAAGGCGTTTTCAAAGCCACTTTAGCTCAGCCGGTAGAGCAACGCATTCGTAACGCGTAGGTCGTGGGTTCGAATCCCATGAGTGGCTCTTTCCTTTTTACATCCGTATCTTGAATCTGAACAGTTCATTCCCGCAGAATGAGCCGTTTATTTCAGTGTCATTTGTCTCCGTCCCTTCTTGGCCCCTGCTGGCAAGTCTTCCGGCCGGGGCAAGTTCGATGGCAATAATGTCGCCTGTCCTGAGTGAGATTGTCGCTGATGCCTTTGAAATGGCATCTTCAATCATGTCTGCAGACCCTTCAGATGTAGAGTAGATGGTGATGCCGTCTTTTACCATGGCAAAGACATTTTCTCCGCTCTCAAGTGTTATCCTGTCATACATCGGAAAGGGGAGTATTGAAGTGTGGTCTGCGCATGAAGCGCATGCGATGCTCTCGGGCGTGCCGTCAAGCATGTCTTCGACATAAAGCAAGGCACCATAGCCGACAGCATCGTAATATCTTCCTGCGAATTTTCTCCCTATGCATTTCCCTGCCTTGCTGATGCGGGCAAACAGCACAGGCGCCCATGAATATCCGGAGATATTGTCCGGCATGAAAAGATCCTTGTCCTCCCTTTCCCAACTTGTGTCAGGGCGGCAGCAGAATCTGTCTTTCCCGTATGGTCTGACAACTATATTCATATTTCTGGTTAAAACAGGCTTCCTGTGCCGGACTTGTCTATGCCCTGTTTCTGCCGGCCGTTGTCTTTCATGTTGAACCGTCCGGCCAGCATGTTTTTCGAGTTCTCAAGTTCCTCTTCACTGAGAGGTTTCTGCATCAGGGTCTCCCTTGCCTTCTTCGCTTCGCGTTTCTCGTTTTCATACTGCATCCTCAGAAGTTCAAACTGGCGTTTGGTATCCAGAGTAAATTCCCCGTTCTCGATCCAGCTGAAATACGACGGCTCTGAAAAATATACCTCCCTTGTCGTCTTGCCCTTGTGCTTGCCGAAACTGATGACAGGCTCTTTCTTGTCATTCAGTGCTATGC
>JADILX010000028.1 GCA_017695025.1 Candidatus Cryptobacteroides excrementavium | reverse complement strand
ACCGTATTACGACCGTCCTGCTCTGCAACATATTGGGCGGGCCGGCGACCAACTCCATCCTTAATTCCCTCCTTCGGGAGAAGAACGGATGGGTATACGGAGTGGAATGCTCGTACACCCAGTATGCTGACACAGGCATCGTAGCCATATGCCTCGGCTGCGACAAGGAGAATCTTGAAAAATGCATCAGGGCTACGGAAAAGGAAATATCGAGGCTACAGAAAAAAGCCATGAGCGAGACCAGGCTGAAAGCGGCAAAGAAACAGTTGCTCGGCCAACTGGCGATAAGTTCAGACAACGGTGAGACTCAATGTCTCTCCATGGGCAAGAGCCTGCTCACATACGGTTTCGTACCTGATGAGCAACAGACGAGAGAGGAGATAGAGGCAGTATCTTCTGCCGACATAATGGATATGGCATGCAGACTTTTCAGCAAGGAACGGCTTTCCAGACTGATATTCATGTAACCGCCTTACACATCTGAAAACACGTGTAGACATGGAAGAGATTGACAGATATATAGCCGCGCATTCCTCTGCCCAGACAGAGGCGCTCTCATGGATAGAACGGCAGACCAATATCCGTACAAACCACGCCAGAATGCTTTCTGGGGCAGTACAGGGCAGATTTCTCACTATGCTGACCCGTATGATAAACCCTGATGCAGCCCTGGAGATAGGGACATTCACCGGGTATTCTGCAGTATGCATAGCATACGGCCTGAAAGACGGGGGACATCTCGATACGCTTGAAATCAACGATGAACTTGAGGACCTGATAATGGAAGGCTTCGGGAAAGCAGGGGTACAGGAGAAGATCTCCCTTCACATAGGGGACGCAAAGCAGACCCTCGGGACACTCAAGGCAAGGGACGGGAAGCCGCTCTACGACATGGTCTATATCGATGCAAACAAAAGGGAATACTGCCAGTACTATGAGATTGTCTTCGACATGGTACGCCCAGGCGGGTACATTCTTGCCGACAATGTATTGTGGAGCGGGAAAGTGTGCCTTGACCCTCTTCCACAGGACAAGCAGACGGCCGGGATTGCACGATTCAATGATATGGTGGTGAATGACCCCAGAGTGGAATCAGTCATCCTTCCCGTCAGGGACGGCCTGAATATCATCAGGAAACTCGGATAAGACCCCAGCAGTGTCTCTACTGCCTGGTGATGCTGGCCCCAAGAGCGTTGAGACGCAGGTCAATATCTTCATAGCCCCTGTCTATCTGCTCTATGTTTCCTATCACGCTCGTCCCGTTTGCCGACATTGCTGCAATAAGCAGGGCAATACCTGCCCTGATATCCGGGGAAAGCATATTATTGGCCTTCAGCCTGAAATTGTGGTCATGGCCGATGACGACAGCCCGGTGCGGATCACAGAGAATAATCTGTGCCCCCATATCTATGAGCCTGTCCACGAAAAAAAGCCTGCTCTCAAACATCTTCTGGTGTATCAGGACACTTCCACGGCATTGCGTGGCAACAACAAGCATTACACTGAGAAGGTCAGGAGTAAGCCCCGGCCACGGAGCATCTGCTATGGTCATGATAGAGCCGTCAAGAAAAGACTCTATAACATAACTGTCCTGCTCCGGTACAAAAATATCATCTCCACGCTGCTCAAGATTGATGCCGAGCCTGCGGAAAGCATCAGGAATAATGCCAAGGTCTCCGTATGAGACATCCTTTATCGTGACTGAACTGCGGTTCATGGCTGCCATGCCGATAAAACTGCCGACTTCAATCATGTCCGGAAGAATCTCATGCTCTGCCCCGTGAAGACCGTCTACCCCGGTAACTGTCAGCAGATTGGAGCCGATTCCATCTATCTTTGCCCCCATACGGACAAGAAGCCTGCAGAGTTGCTGTATATATGGTTCACACGCAGCGTTGTAGATGGTGGTAACCCCGTCGGAAAGACATGCCGCCATCAATATATTGGCTGTACCCGTCACTGATGCCTCATCAAGAAGCATATATTTCCCCTTGAGCCTGCGGCCTTGAGGAAGATGGAGATAGAAGGCCTTTCTCAGGCCGTCACACTGGAGTTCCGCCCCGAGATTGATCATGCCGGTAATATGTGTATCCACCCTGCGGCGGCCTATCTTGTCCCCACCAGGCTTGGGGAACCAGGCCTTTCCGAACCGTGCCAGGAGCGGGCCTACGACCATGACAGAACCTCTGAGAGAAGCGCATTTCCGCACGAAGTCTTCGCTCTCCACATATTCCGCATCAATATCGTCTGCCCGGAACACATATTTCCCTTTCTCGAGCCTGGTGACTTTCACACCCATGCCCTCAAGAAGAAGGATGAGATTTCTGACATCCAATATTTCAGGGACATTGGATATTGTCACATCTTCGTGTGTCAGCAATACGGCACTGATGACTTCCAGTGCCTCATTCTTTGCTCCCTGAGGACGGATCGCCCCGCTGAGCCTGTGTCCTCCCTCGATAACGAATGAACTCATAAGCAACCTGTTTATTTGCGGCAGGCCTCCCTGCCCTGAATCTTCCTCAGACATGCTCCACTTCCGGATGGAGCATGATCCCGAATTTATTGACTACAGCATTTCTGACAAGATTCTCCAGATAAAGTATCTCTTCCGGAGAAGCCTTGCCTGTCAGATTGACCAGCACAAGCGGCTGTTTCTCATAAACTCCGGCATTGCCGGCCCTGAAGCCTTTCAGACCGCACTGGTCTATGAGCCATGCTGCAGGAATCTTGATGAATCCGGAGCCGGCATCATAATGCGGCACTTCACAGTCCATCCCATGCTCCAGCCTCGCCACGGATGCCACCCTCTCATAGTCAGACCTCGGGACAACCGGATTCTTGAAGAAACTCCCTGCACTGCCCATGACTGCAGGATCAGGAAGTTTTGAATTACGGATGTCCAGGATGACATCCCTGACCATGGATGCAGTCAGCCCGTCAGGCAGCCGGGAAGACTCCGCACTGCCGGCCGGGCATCCGGCAACATCCGGCACAGGCCTGCCCAGAACCTTTTCAACAGCGGCTCTGACATGCCCGTATCCAAGCCTCGGCACAGGAACAGCAGAAAGAGAGAATACCACGGATGTCACGACATAGCGGCCTTTCGCCCCGCTCTTGAACATCGAGTCCCTGTAGCCATATCTGCATTCAGACGCCCGGAATGTCACAGCCGCCCCGGTAACGCAGTCAAAACATTTGACATACCTGACTATATCCTTGACCTCGACTCCATACGCACCTATATTCTGCACGGCAGCAGCCCCTGTCTCACCAGGTATTCCGGAAAGATTCTCCGGCCCCCACAGGCTGTTGTCAGCACACCAGCGGCAGAAGTCATCCCAAAGTACACCAGCCCCGGCCTCAACCAGCACCACACCGGAGGACTCTGCCGGCCTTCCGGCTGTTCCCGGCCGCTCTTCTGATGACCGCGGAACGGCAGTCTCATCCCCTTCCTCCCGAGACTTCCCGTACTCTCTGATAAACTTTATGTCAGAATGGAAGACAGTCCCCGGGAAATCTCCGGTAAAAAGCAGATTGCTGCCTCTCCCGATATGGAGAAAAGGCTTGGGAAGCACATGCTCACCATACCGCCATGCCTTCCAGAACTCCTGCAGCCTGGCAACCGAAGAATATTCGACAAAACATGCACAGGACACCTTCATCCCGAAAGTGTTCCACGCGGACAGATCCTTTCCGTAATACAATTTCATGGGCATCAACCTATTTCAGCACCGTTTGCCAAAGTTTCCTGAGGCGTGACGAAGCGCATCTTGCCGTCCCCCTGACGTGCCATCAGGATCATGCCCTTGGACTCGATGCCGCGTATCTTGCGCGGGGCGAGGTTGGCAAGGATGCATATCTGCCTGCCGACCATCTGCTCAGGAGTGTAATATTCCGCTATTCCCGAGACAATCACCCTCTTGTCAATGCCGGTGTCGATGGTAAGTTTCAGAAGTTTGTCTGTCTTCGGGACTCTCTCCGCCTCAAGCACGGTGGCGGTGCGGATATCCATTTTTTCAAAGTCTTCAAAAGAGCATTCCGCTTTCTGTGGAGCCACATTGTGTGCGGCCTTTTCAGCGTCATTGGCTTTTCTGGTATCCTCGAGTTTCTTCACCTGCGCCTCCACCACAGAATCTTCAATCTTGCTGAAAAGAAGTTCCGGCTCTCCGAGTTGATGTCCTTCCGGAAGCAGACAGCCCATCCCCAGAAGACTCCAGGAAAGGACTACCGGATAACTGTCCGGGGCTGCCTCCCTTGCGGACGCCTCAGGATAGACGGGATTAGGTGTCGGGAATGTATGGAGAGCGGCAGCCTCACCTGGCCCGTAGAAATTGACGGTAGGCTCACCTTCACCGGACCGGTGGTCCGCTCCGGCAAGAAGCCCTGTATTGAGGATTCGTCTGAGTTTCCCGGCCGAGAACGGGAGAAACGGTTCAATGGCTATGGCAAGGGCGGCACAGATCTGCAGTGAAACATTCAATATTGAAGATGTCCTGTCCATGTCGGTCTTTGCCACTTTCCATGGCTCAGTGTCAGTAAGATATTTGTTACCGAGACGCGCTATGTCCATGACGCTCTTCAATGCCTCGCGGAATCTGTAAGACTCCAGGCTGTTCTCTATGGCGGCCTTCAGGGCAGGAATCTGTGCAAGAGTCTCTGCATCAATCTGCTCCGGTTTCTTGTCCGCCGGCACCATCCCTCCGAAATATTTGTGTGTAAGCACCACTGCCCTGTTTACAAAATTACCGAGGACGGCTACGAGTTCATTATTGTTCCTCGCCTGGAAATCTTTCCATGTAAAATCATTGTCCTTGGTTTCAGGGGCATTGGCACACAGCACGTACCTGAGGACATCTTCCTGTCCCGGAAATTCCTGCAGATACTCCTGCAGCCATACAGCCCAGTTGCGGGAAGTGGAAATCTTATCCCCCTCAAGGTTGAGGAACTCATTGGCCGGGACATTGTCCGGCAGTATGAAATCGCCATACGCCTTCAGCATGGACGGGAAAACGATACAATGGAAGACAATATTGTCCTTGCCGATAAAATGTACAAGTTTCGTATCTTCAGACTTCCACCATTTCTCCCATGAATCCGGGAGAAGTTCCTTGGTATTGGAGATGTAGCCGATTGGGGCATCGAACCATACGTACAGCACCTTGCCCTCAGCACCTTCCACAGGTACAGGGACCCCCCAGTCGAGATCACGGCTCACGGCACGCGGCTGCAGACCTCCGTCAATCCATGACTTGCACTGGCCGTATACGTTTGTCTTCCATTCCTTGTGGCCGTCGAGAATCCACTCCTTGAGCCATGGCTCGTACCTGTCCAGAGGGAGATACCAGTGGCGGGTCTTCTTCTTGACCGGCTCGCTGCCGCTGAGGGCTGACTTCGGATTGAGAAGTTCGTCCGGACTGAGAGTGCTGCCGCATTTTTCGCACTGGTCACCGTAAGCACCTTCGGCACCGCATTTCGGACAGGTCCCGACTATGTAACGGTCAGCAAGAAAAGTCCCTGCCTCGACATCATAATACTGCTCGCTTTCCTTCTCAATGAATTTGCCTTCCTCATACAGTCTGCGGAAAAACTCCGATGCAGTCTTTTCATGCACTTCAGAAGTGGTCCTGGAATATATGTCGAAATTGATGCCGAGCCCGGTAAATGAATCCCTGATAATCTTATGGTATCTGTCTACAATATCCTGAGGAGAACACCCCTCTTTTCTGGCCTTGATCGTGATAGGCACACCATGCTCATCCGAGCCGCAGATAAAGAGGACATCCTTGCCCCTCATCCTGAGATACCTGACATAAATGTCTGCAGGCACATACACCCCTGCGAGATGTCCTATGTGCACAGGCCCGTTGGCATATGGCAATGCACATGTAACGAGAGTTCTTCTATAGTTGTCTTCCATGATATATGAATATTTTTGTTTCTTTACGTCCGGCGTGTCACACACGCCCTATCTTTTTGTTTATAATAGTCCTTGCCTTGTTTATCCCGTCCATTTCCCTGATGATGTCCATCTGTTCTTCAGGGCTTTCTCCGGCGTCCACGAGCCTTGCCTCCAGTTCTTTCTGCATCTTGTCAAGCCGGCGCAACTGATATACCAGCAATGACTTCGGCACATTCATGACAAGTCTGGTAGACTCGGAAGTCAGGGACTGCCTGTAGTTTTCCACAGTCAGGATGTATTTGTCCACAAGGATATCCTTCGCCACAGCTGCTACATCCCTGTCCTCATTGTCAAGAAGCCTCTTGCGTATCTGCCCCTGGGCAAGCCCCTTGTCATAGAGGCTGAAATATTCGTCATAAGTCTTGCGGTAGATGGTGTTCGAAAAAGCGACATCATCGTCTGCAAGTGCGGCATCTATGAATTCGGCCACCGGCACCGGAGGCTCAGTCTCCGAATAGAACTCCGAATCCCTGTCGAAATTGAGAGTTTCATCTCCAGACACGACGATAAACTCCAGAAGTTCCCTCTCGCATGGAGCAAGATACCTGTCTTCAAGGGCAAGGCCCTCAGGCGCCTGTACAGGCAGGACAGGAATCTGCCCGGCATTGTCCGGAAGACGGGCTGCTTCACCGGCATCAGCAGCCGACGACTCTTCCCGCCTTTTCCTGTATTCCATCTGCCTTTTTTCCTCCGAGAGCATCTCACCACGGGTGTGGCCGATACGGTCGAAAAGCAACTGGGGCTCAATATTGAACTTGGCGCTGCATGTATCCACATACACAGACCGTTTCACCGCATCGGGAATCAGCGCTATCGTATCCGCCACATCATTGATGAGATTGGCCCTCTTGAGCGGATCATCACCTGCCTCGCCAAGCAGGATATCCGACTTGAACCCGATAAAATCCTGCTCATGCGAAGCGATAAAATCCTGCACCTCCGCCAGAGTATGCTTCCGCGAATAGGAATCCGGGTCATCCCCGTCCGGCAACAGCACCACCTTCACATTCATGCCTTCCTTCAGCACGAGGCCTATGCCCCTGAGTGCTGCATGTATGCCGGCAGAGTCCCCGTCATATATTATCGTGACATTCTCTGTAAACCGCTTAATCAGCCTCACCTGGTCTGTTGTCAGTGAAGTACCGCTGGAAGCCACCACATTGGTTATCCCGAGCTGGTGCATGGATATGACATCAAGATAGCCCTCCACCAGGAAGCATCTGTCCTGCCGGGACATCTCGTTACGGGCAAAATATATCCCGTAAAGGGACTTGCTCTTGACATAGATTTCAGTCTCGGGGGAATTGACATATTTTGCAACAGTCTTGTCTGTCCGCAATGTCCTTCCACCAAAGGCTATCGGCCGTCCGGACGGAGAATGGACAGGAAAAATCACCCTGTCGTAAAACCTGTCCGAAAGACTTCCGTCATCCCTCCGCACACACAGCCCGGTATCCACAAGAAACTCCTCCTTGTACCCGGCCGCCCTTGCGGCATCTGCAAGGGCATGACGGCTGAGCGGAGCCCATCCGAGACCGAATTTCTCGATTGTGGCATCTTCAAGCCCCCGGGAACGGAAATACTCATAGCCTATAGCCCGCCCTTCCTTCTGTTTCAGTGCATCCCTGAAAAATCCTGCAGCGAATTCGGACACGAGCATCAGGCTCTCATTTCTCTGGCGCAGCGCAATATCCTCGGCCGACTCCTCCTTCTCATGGACTTCGATATTGTATTTCTTTGCAAGAAACCTCAGGGCATCAGCATAAGACAGGTTTTCATGTTCCATGACAAAGCCTACCGCAGTCCCGACTTTCCCGCAGCCGAAGCACTTGAATATGCCTTTTGCTGGAGACACATAGAAAGACGGTGTCTTTTCGTTATGGAAAGGGCAGCATGCGACAAAATTCGCCCCCCTTCTCTTAAGGGGGACGAAATCGCCCACAACATCCTCAATGCGGGCTGCATCTATTATCCTGTCAACAGTTTCCCTTGGTATCATATCCCATCTGACGGCAGAGGCGAAATACTGGCTGCATGCCGTACCCTATCTGCCTTCCGGTGAATCAGCCTTTTCAAAATCCACATCCTTCACATTGTCCATCCCTCCATCTTCCGAAGGCTCTCCTGTATGCCCGGCAGTTCCGGACGGATGGAACTTTATCTCATACTCCTTCATGGCCTTGTGCATCTTCCATGAGGATACCAGTTCAGACACACCATATACCAGCAGCACAATACCCGAGACAAGGGTCAGGACGGATGCTATTCCGAAAGGCTTGAATATCAGAAGAAAGCCTCCTGCAACAGCAAGGGCCGGGAATATGAATGCAAAAAATCCCATGCGTACAAAACTGGTAGCGCTGATCAGGGCCGCTATCTGGAAGAGCCCCATACATAGCAGAGCAACCCCGAGCACAATGATGATGAAACTTGCCACAAAGGACGGAAAACAGAACATGAGTATTCCCAGGATAATGTCCACCACTGAATTGAACACCATAAGGCCAAGACCGCCATTGTCCCTGTTCATGATACCGAACACGACGGAGACAAGGCCAGAGGCAATAAGTATGGCCGCCAATATCTTTACAAGCACAACAAGTGACGACTCGGGCATGGCAATCATTACAATACCGAGAGCAATCGCCGCCACAGCACGGAGCACTCCGCTCATGCTGTTTCTGAATCCGAATGTAATCATAATCTTTCGAGAGTTCATGTTCCACATAAACCGGCAGAATGAAGCCCACTTGCAATCATTCATCGCCGTATCCTGCAAAATTAAGAAAAATTTCAGTATTTTAGCGACCGTTTTTATAAGGAAGCCCCAATAATCCATAAGACGCCATAGCCATGAAATCTGACATTGAAATCGCAAGAAGCATCAGGATGAAAAAAATCACGGAAATCGCTGCAGGCATCGGCATTCCGGAAGACAGTATAGAGCAATACGGCCACTACATGGCTAAAGTGCCGGAGACACTGTCGGATCCCGAAAAAATCAGGAAGAGCAGGCTGATTCTCGTGACCGCCATCACTGCCACAAAAGCCGGCATCGGGAAAACTACCGTCTCCGTAGGTCTTGCACTCGGGCTGAACAGGATAGGAAAAAAAGCCATTGTAGCCCTGCGGGAACCGTCTCTCGGGCCATGCTTCGGGATGAAAGGGGGAGCAGCCGGCGGAGGCTATGCCCAGATAATGCCCATGGACAAGATAAATCTCCATTTCACCGGGGACTTCCATGCAGTCACATCCGCACATAACATGATAGCCGCCCTGCTCGACAATTACCTGTACCAGCATCAGGAAGAAGGGTTCGGGCTGAAAGAGATACTCTGGAAACGGGTCATCGATGTAAATGACCGTTCCCTCAGGGATATTGTCACGGGGCTCGGGCCAAGGACAAACGGCATCACAAGACAGTCAGGCTTCGACATAACACCGGCGTCGGAACTGATGGCCATCCTCTGCCTTTCGTCTGATCTGGAGGACATGAGACGCAGGATAGAAAACATCACCCTCGGATTTACCTTTGATGACAAGCCGTTCACCGTCAAGGATCTCGGTGTAGCCGGGGCGATAACAGTCCTGCTGAAAGACGCCATACACCCTAACCTTGTCCAGACAACGGAAGGGACACCGGCATTCGTACACGGAGGGCCTTTCGCCAACATCGCGCATGGATGCAACTCCGTCATAGCCACCAGGACGGCAATGACATTCGGGGAATATGTCATAACGGAGGCAGGCTTCGGCGCCGACCTGGGAGCAGAAAAATTCTTCAACATCAAATGCCGCCGCAGCGGGCTAAACCCGGATCTGACAGTCCTTGTGGCATCGCTCCGCGGTCTCAAGATGCATGGCTTCGTGCCTGAAGACAGGCTGTCTGTCCCAGACCCGGAAGGGCTCCGCCGCGGGTTTGCCAATCTTGACAGGCACATACGCAACCTGCGCGGATTCGGCCAGACAATAATAGTATGCTTCAACAGATATGCATCAGACACTGAAGAGGAGATAGACATCGTAAGGAACCATTGCAGGGAACTCGGAGTCGGATTTGCCGTCAACAATGCATACACAGAAGGGGGCAAGGGGGCAGAAGATTTTGCCAGGCTTGTAGTCGACACAATCGAAAAGACACCTTCAGGGCCGCTTCAATTCACATATTCCGATGACCAGAGCGTGGAATCAAAGATTGAAAGCATCGCAAAGAACCTCTATGGGGCAGGCTCGGTATCAATCGGCAAGACCGCAAGGACAAAAATCAGAAGGATAGAACGTATGGGCATCTCCCATTTCCCTGTCTGCATAGCAAAGACACAGTACTCTTTCTCGCAGGACAGTTTAAAATACGGGGCTCCTGAAGGCTTCAATTTCAGCATAAAGGACATCGTCATCAATACCGGGGCGGAAATGCTTGTGGCAATAGCCGGGGACATCATAAGGATGCCGGGGCTCCCGAAAAAACCTCAGGCCCTTGAAATTGACCTCGTGGACGGGGAAATCTCAGGACTAAGTTGAAAAGACAGCCATGCACAACCTATTCGACAATCACAGCCACAGCCAGTTTTCATTCGACGGCGGCAAGACCACAGTGATGGCATCTGCCGTATCCGCAAGAGAGAAAGGCCTGTCAGGAATATGTTTTACAGATCATTGTGACTTCTATGTGCCACCGATGAAAGCCGCTTTCGAACATCTTGTCCCGGAGACATTCGACGTCAAGGCCCAGCAGGATGAAATAGACAGGGTGAACAGAGAGACAGGCAGCAAAGGGTTCCGTGTATTCAAGGGCGTGGAAATCGGGCTGCAGAAGAACAGCCGTGAAAAGATCAGGGAATTCCTTTCAGAAAACAGTTTTGACGGCATCATCGCTTCTGTCCACTACCTTGATGAGACGGATCCGTTTTTTGGCGGCTATTACCAGGGCAAAGACTGGAAGACGGCCTACGGGCACTATCTCGAGACATTATATGAAGAGATGAAATGGCTCGGAGACTTCGACATCATGGGACATTATGACTATGTGGCAAGATACGCACCCTATCCGCAGGAAAGCATATTCTATAATGATTTCAGCGACATATTCGACGAGATACTAAAATACCTTGCCGAAAACGGGAAAGCACTGGAAATAAACACAAAGACCTATCAGGACTACAAGGGGCGCACACCTGTCCTCGACAAAAACATCTTGCTCAGGTTCCGGGAATTCGGAGGCGAGGCCATCAGTCTCGGCTCAGACTCGCACGACCCCGTGCGGCCTGGGGACAAGTTTGAAAGATATGCAGGATTCATCAGGAATGCTGGATTCCGGTTCATCGCCCACTTCGAGAACAGGAGGCTCTGCATGACCCCTATTCAGGCGTGACAGGAAAAGAGTATCAATTGGCCACCTCACAGAGGAACTTGAGGCGTACCAGACGCACCTCCGACTCGTCATAGTCCGCCCCGAGGTCTTTCATGGCGTCTTCAAGAGAGTCTGACACAGCGTCATTGCGGAAATAGTCATATATGTCATCCACGACATCATCGTCCACATTCTGCGATATATAATAATTGAGATCGAGTTTTGTCCCCGAACTCACAATGCCGTCTATCTCGTCCATCAGTTCATCCATCTCAAGGCCTCTTGCCTCCGCTATATCCTCAAGAGGAAGTTTCCTGTCGATGCTCTGGATAATATACACTTTGTCAGCCGACTTGTTGACCACGGATTTTACGACAAAGTCATCCGGGCGGATTATGTCGTTTTCCTCGACATACTTCTTGATAAGTGAAAGGAATTCCTTCCCGAATTTCTTCGCCTTGCCTTCACCGACTCCCTGGCAGTTACGGAGATCCTCATATGTCTCGGGATACAGTATGGTCATGTCCTCAAGGGAGTTGTCCCCGAAAATAATCCAAGGCTGCAGTTTCAGCCTCCTTGCCATATCCTTTCTCAAATCTTTCAGCATGGCCAGGAGCACGGGGTCTCCTCCCCCGCCTTTTGCTGCAGCGGCAATGGCCTGTACATCATCGTCATCATCTTCCCCCTCGACAAATTCCCTGTCTCCCGTCAGCATGAGTTCATGCGGATGCCTGTAGAACTCCATCCCTTTCTCTGTCACACGGATAAGGCCATACGACTCTATCTCCTTGTCGAGGAAATGGAGTATCAGCCCCTGATGCATGACCGCACTCCAGAATTTTGCAGGATGCTCCTTCCCTGCCCCGAAAAACTCCAGTTCATCATGCCGGTAAGACTTGATAAGCGCATTGGTCTCACCTGCGAGGATATTCGACAGGTGCTCTATCTTGAAATGCTCCGGAAGAAACAGCACGAGTTCCATCACAAGAAGCATCTCCTCCTTGCCGTCGAACTGTTTCTTCGGATGCAGACAGTTGTCGCAGGAGCCACAGTTGTCCCGGGTATAGTCCTCACCGAAATAATTGAGAAGGAGTTTCCTCCGGCACTGGTTCGACTCGGCATAGGCAACGGTCTCCATAAGAAGCTGTTTCCCGATCTCCTGCTCTGCGACAGGCTTGCCCTGCATGAACTTCTCGAGTTTCTGGATATCCTTATAACTGTAATATGTGATACAAATGCCTTCTTTCCCGTCGCGGCCGGCCCTGCCGGTCTCCTGGTAATAACCCTCTATGCTCTTCGGTATATCGTAATG
>JADILX010000027.1 GCA_017695025.1 Candidatus Cryptobacteroides excrementavium | reverse complement strand
CTTATAAAGACCTCGATTTCAAGCCGCTCGACAAGCCCGGGAGGCATGTCCATCTGATAATTTGCGGATTTGGCTGCATGGGAAAGGCGCTCTTGCTGGAAGCCCTCAGGATATGCCACTATCCCAACTTCAACGGGGACACCGGCAGTGACAGGACAGAGATAACGGTCATCGACCCTGAGATTGACAGACTCAAGACAGTCTTTCTGGCCCAGTATCCATATCTGTCGCAGATAAAGGATATCAGCATCAATTTTATCTCCGGCAGTACAGAAGACGAGAATATCCGCAGGATGATTTCGACGTGTGCCAGCGAACCGTCAGAACTCACGACCATCGCCATCTGTATAAGCGACCCGGACACAAGTCTGGCCACCGGACTGAGCCTCCCGGATGAAGTGTATTGTCAGGAAGACTCGGATGACCCTGATGTGCAGGTACTCATACGGCAGGAAATAATGGACAGCACCGGATTTGCTGCGATTCTCGACAATGAAGGCACAAGATACAGAAACGTCCGCTCGTTCGGCATGCTGTCCGAGGGCATCAGCCACAGACTGCTTGATGACACCATGGCGATGCTCGCAAATGCCACATATGCGATATCCGGATTCTTCGGGGGGCTCACGGACTCCGGGAAACGGGACGGACTTCTGGCCATGGCTGCAGACTTCTGGTACCAGAACAGTGAAGACTTGCGCTTCTCCAACAGATACCAGACAGAAATGTACGGGATCTATGCCCGGTATGAACACTGCGGAACAAAAGCGCTCTCACGCATGGAACATCTCAGATGGATAGCGGAAAGGAGTGTCATCGGCTACAGATACGCAGAAAAGAAGAGCAGGGTCTACAAGACACACAATCTGCTCATACCGTTCAACAGGCTTCCTGAGAAGGAAATGATAAAAGATACCCTCGTCATCGACATGAGGATAAAGATACTCGACTTATGCAAGAAGATAAACCTTACAGACCTGATGTGACCGGCCGATGCCCCTCGCTTCCAGAAGGGCTCGGCGAACTTGCCGAACTGATGGCAGAAAATGTACACGACACATGGGCCGCTGCCCGTTTTGCTGAAGGGTGGACTTATGGGCCGGAGCGGAACGACAGGCTCAAGACACACCCGTGCCTTGTCCCTTATGAAGAACTTCCCGAAGAAGAAAAGGAATACGACAGGAATACAGCCTGCAGCACACTCAGATTTGTAATAGACTCAGGCTATGAAATACGGAAAAAGAAATGAGCTGGGCTCATTTCCTTTTCCTTGACTTCTTTCCTCCCTTTGATGACGGGCCTCTGTCCCATCCGTCTTTCTGGAAGAACTGTTTCCAGTCATCTTTCCTGCCGGGCTTGTCCTGATATTCAGAATCAGGTCTGTCAGAGCGGGAACGCCTTTCGGAACGGCCGCGGCCACCTTTACGGGAACCTCCTTTGGATGATGGACGGTCGGCATCGCGACGGGGAGCCTTTTCTGTATCAGGGCTGTCTCCTGCTATCTCGACCCCGAGTCTGGAGCCTTTCCAAAGTATACCGTCGAGGGCACCGATGACTGTCTCAGCGTCCTTTTCCTCTACTTCAAAGAATGAGAACCTCCTCATCAGGTCTATACGGCCGACATTTATCCTTTCATTGATGTTCTTGTTGAGTATCTCCATCAGTTTCCCGACAGTAAGCCCGTCAGACTTGCCGAGATTGATGAAAAGGCGTGCATAGCCTTCCTCTGCCTTGCGGGAGCCTTTCGACGCTGCATCGCGGTCTTTTCTTCCGCTACGCTCTTCTGTCACCGTCTCGATTTCAGGCTTGTTGCGATAGTATTCGTAGAAGCGGTTGAATTCATGGGAGACAACGCGCTTGATGAGGTCTTCCTTGCTCAGCCAGTCCAGTTTGCGGTAGATTTCCTGCATGAAGTCATTGATTTCCTCCTCATTGACTTTCACCCTTTCGAGTTCGTCGATGACCTTGATAAGTTGCTTCTCGCATATCTGTCTTGCTGTCGGTATCTCCCCGTACTCGAATTTCTTCCCGATAATCTTCTCTATCTGGCGGACTTTCCCTTTTTCCCGGAGATTGATGATGGCGATTGATGTCCCTGTCTTTCCGGCACGGCCCGTACGTCCGCTGCGGTGGGTATAACTTTCAACATCATCCGGAAGCCCGTAGTTGATGACATGGGTGAGGTCATCTACATCAAGGCCGCGGGCAGCCACGTCTGTAGCCACAAGCAACTGGATGTTGCGCATGCGGAACTTGTTCATCACGGCATCCCTCTGGGCCTGGGAAAGGTCTCCGTGAAGAGTGTCTGCATTGTAGCCTTCCTGCATGAGTTTTGCCGCTATCTCCTGTGTCTCCATACGGGTACGGCAGAAGATGATGGCATATATTCTCGGGTAATAGTCGACTACCCTCTTCAGCGTCTCGTATTTGTCCTTTGCATGCACCATATACACCACATGGCGGACATTGGCTGTACTCTCGTTCTTGCGGCCTATGGTAACTTCCTTCGGGTCGTGAAGATAGTTTTTGGCTATCCGGCTGATCTCAGGACTCATCGTAGCAGAGAACATCAGTGTGTTGCGCTCCTGCGGCACATCGGCAAGAATCGCATTGATGCTGTCCGAGAATCCCATGTCGAGCATCTCGTCAGCCTCGTCCATCACGACGTTTTTCACTGTCGAGAGGGATACCGTCTTGCGCTCCATAAGGTCGAGAAGACGTCCCGGTGTGGCAACTATTATATGCACACCGCGTTTGAGTGCCCTGATCTGGCTTTCAATGGATGAACCGCCATAGACAGGCAGCACTTTGAGCCCCTCGACATATTTGGAATAGTCATTGAGGTCTCCTGCAATCTGCAGGCACAACTCTCTTGTAGGACACAGTATGAGGGACTGCGGCACAAGATTGCCTATCTCGATTTTCTGTATAAGCGGCAGGCCGAACGCAGCAGTCTTTCCTGTTCCTGTCTGTGCAAGTGCCACAATGTCATTGTTTTCGCCCAAAAGGTACGGAATCACTTCCTCCTGCACGGGCATAGGGTAGGCATACCCCATCTCTTCAATGGCGCGACGGATTTCCGGGGCCACGCCAAGTTCTTCAAACGTCTTCATCAAATATCTGTCTCTTAATTTCGGGCACAAAGGTAATCTTTTTATTGACAATGCCATAAGATGCAATGAAATTTCGTATATTTACCGCTACTGTGATATTTATACTGTAGCGTCCCGGAGTAATCTCTACTCCCCAGGTTCCGCACATCAATGTAGTTGAAATGGAAATCTTCTATTCTACCGAAATAACTCAGGACTCCTGCATTCTTTCAGACGATGAAGCAGGGCACTGCGTCAAAGTACTCAGACACAGGGAAGATGATGTCATCTCTGTCATAGACGGGGAAGGAACCCTGTACCAGTGCAGAATAGTATCTGCATCCCCCAAAAAAGTGGAGACTGTGATAGTGTCTGCCCGGCACGGATGGGGAGCGCACCCCTACCGGCTGCATCTTGCCGTATCCCCCACCAAAAACACTGACCGGTACGAGTGGTTTGCCGAAAAAGCCTGCGAGATAGGAGTGGATACTATTACCCCAGTCATAGGGCAGCATTCCGAAAGGAAAGTATTCAAGACAGCAAGGATTGAAAAGATACTCATATCCGCTGCCAAGCAGTCGCTCAAAGGGGCAGTGCCGGCTGTCAACGGACCGGCATCTGTCAAGGAATTCATAGATGAATACGGGGACATCCATACCTCTCATGACGGGGAATCCATCCCGCCCGCCGGCAGACAGGCAGAAGCCCCTCTCAGGCTCATAGCATATTGCTTTGAAGATGACAGCCACCCGAGAATATCCATCAAGGAAGCCCTTGACAGATATGACGGGACGGAGGTAATCGTGCTGATAGGCCCGGAAGGGGACTTTTCCCAGGAGGAAGCGGCTCTTGCCATTTCCTGCGGCTTTATCCCGGTGCACCTCGGGCAGTCACGTCTGCGCACAGAGACAGCAGCAGTCACCGCGGCAGAAGCCGCATACTTCAGATGGATGTAACTACTTCCTTATGATCTGAATCGTGGAGTCGACCCCGACTTTAATGATGGATGAAGACTGCCCGGTCGCTCCTTTTTCGAGCGAAGGCTCTACAATATAGTCCACAGCGTCTCTGATGACAGCGGAGATGTCGTTGAAGACTTTCGGTGTCGGCTCTCCTGAAATATTGGCAGACGTGGACACTATCGGCCGGCCAAGCCTGTGCACCAGGTCCCGGCAGAAATCCATCATCGGAATCCTTATCCCTACAGAGCCGTCAGCAGCCACCACATTATGAGCCAGTTCATAGTGATTGGCCCTGCGTACCGGAGAGACTTCCGGGCCTTCCTCGCCAGACTGTCCGGACGGAGCCGGAGCGGCTATGGCGCCGGGATAGATGATAGTCATCGGCCTGTCATTGACCTCAACCAGCTGCACAGCCATCTCGGGGACTTCCCTGACAAACCGGGCTACCATGTCAAGATCGCTTGCAAGAAGCACGAGAGACTTGCTGTCGTCCCGTTTTTTTATGCTGAATATCCTTGCGACAGCCTCTGCATCCGTAGCATCGCAGCCAAGCCCCCAGACCGTGTCAGTGGGATATAGGATGACTCCTCCTTTTCTGAGGACATCAAGCGTTTCCGAAAGAATTTTCCCAGTATCCATAATATTCATATCTGAAACCCGGGCCTCGCACATCTTGGACGGATGCGGACTCAGCCCTTATAGTCGTACAATGTATGTCTTTTCTTCCAGTACAATATGAGCAGCCAGCCGAAGAGCATTCCCCCGAGATGGGCAAAATGAGCGATACCTCCGCCTAACCCCGTAACCCCGGTAACAAGTTCTATGACGGCAAAGATTATGACAAACCATTTTGCCTTCAGTGTCACAGGAGGGAAAATCAGGGTAAGCCGCGCATCAGGATAGAGCATCGCAAACCCGATGAGCACACCATAGATGGCACCGGATGCACCTACAGTCGGAATAAGTTTCATCTGATGGAGGGCGGCCTGGGCAGTTGCAGAACCCTCGGCTATCTGCGACATATACACCTGCGCCTCGATATATTGTACCCCGGTATGGAGAAAGGCGGCACCGAGACCTGTCACAAAATAGAACAGGAGGAATTTCTTCCAGCCCCATGCCCGCTCCAGCACAGAGCCGAAAATCCAGAGGGTGTACATGTTGAAGAAGATATGCCAGAACCCGCCATGCATGAACATGTGCGTGATGAACTGCCACGGATGAAAAAACGGAGAAGAAGGATAGAACAGGGCAAAATTCTCAATCATGAATTCCCTGTTCAATGTGATCATCACCATCACAAGCACGTTGATTATGATGATATTGGTGGTTGCAGGACAAGAATTCCTGCTGTCAAAAAATCCCATGTCGTCTTTTTCCCATTAAATGTGTGTACATGTCATGCTGCCGTCAGAATTTCCTGTCGAGGTCTTCAGCGGTCAGCAAGACCATTGTCCTGTGTCCTGAACTTGTGTATTCGGCATTTGAACAGGCAAACAGGGCATCTATCAATCTTTGTGCCTCACTGTTTGTCACGGGCTGGCCGTCCCTGGATGCACCGAGCCTTGCAAAGCGTTCTGCCATCGCCGACTGCATCATCCCGGCCAATGAATTGTGGTCATCTGTCAACGCCACTATCATATCCGAGACCATTGTCTGCACACATCCCGGCTCGACAGAATAGCCTTCAGGCACACCGTTGACAACGACAGTATCATTGCCGAACGGAGCCATATCGAACCCGAGGGAGGAAAGCAGGCCGGAATGCTCCTCAAAAAGAATCCTGTTCTCCACACCCACCTGCACTGCTACAGGAAACAGAGAACACTGCGTAACATGTTCGTTTCTTGAAAGCGCATTGAGGAAACGCTCGTAGAAGATACGTTCCCTTGCCCTGCGTATGTTGACAACAAGCAGGCCCGACTTCACGGAAGTGACAAGATATCTGTTCTGGACAACCACTATAGACTTTGACGGCAGCACCCTGTCCTCAAACAGTTTCCCGTAGTCATCCCTCCTGTCTACATGGTCCGACATCCGCATCCCGTGGCCGGCATGGATACCGGCATCCTGTCCTCCGGCAGCCTGACCGGCCGCCTTGTCCGGGGCACTGGCACCCGGGCCGTCCATCGGAATGATGTTGGTAAACCCTGACTCCTGCGAAGGGAAACCGTCGTTGTCAAACGGATTGTATGTCGGGTCAAAAACCGGCCGCGGCTCGGATACCGGACGGTATTTCTCGAAATTCTTGCCGAACACAGGTATATCCGGCGCCCCTTCCCTGTCAAAATCAATACTCTCGACAAACGAATTCTTTCCCAGCGCCTCTTTGACACAGGCGTAGATTATCTGGAATATAACAGAGTCATCCTCAAACTTGACCTCGGTCTTTGTAGGGCTGATGTTCACATCCAAAGAATGCGGGTCAGCCTCCATCCATATGAAAAATGACGGGAACGTACCCTCAGGTATCAACTGTCCGTAACCTTTGAGAACGGCTTTGTTCATGTACTGGCTGCGGAAAAACCTGCCGTTCACAAAAAGATACTGGTTGCCCTGCGTTTTCCTGGCCATGTCCGGCCGGCCTACATATCCTGAAATCTTCACCACCGAAGTATCAGCCGCCACGTCCACCAGTTCCTTGGCCACATTGGCGCCAAGAAGATCCTGTATCCTGAACTTCAGGGATTTTGCAGGCTTGAGGACATATATCTCCCGCCCATTGTGAGTGAGCGTAAACCCGACATCCGCACGTGTCAGTGCCACATGTATGAACTCGGTGACTATGTGCTTGAACTCCACATTGTCCGACTTCAGGAATTTCCTTCTGGCCGGGACATTGTAGAAAAGGTTGCGCACAGCAAAGTTAGAGCCTTTAGGGATTGCCACCGTCTCGGTAGAGACATGGCCGGACCCGGCAAAGACCACTTCGCAGCCGACCTCATCTTCCTGCCGGCGTGTTCTCAGAGTGACTTCAGCGACAGCGGCAATCGAAGCAAGAGCCTCACCCCTGAATCCGAAAGTATGTATGTTCATGAGGTCTTCTGCTGTGGCTATCTTTGACGTGGCATGACGCTCGAAACACAGGACGGCCTCGTCAGGAGACATCCCGCATCCGTTGTCTATCACCTGTATAAGTGTCCTGCCGGCATCTGTTATGACCACAGTCACCTGATCCGCCCCTGCATCAAGCGCGTTCTCCATCAGTTCCTTGACTACAGACGCAGGCCGCTGCACCACCTCTCCGGCGGCGATCATGTTGGCTACATTCCCGGGAAGTATCCTAATGTCCATTTTCCCTTTAGAGCAATTGGTAGAATTTGGCGATATATATCAGCACGACAAAAAACAGGATCAGCCCTACAATGCCTATTATGCTCTGGGCTTTGTTTATCTTTTTGGTCCGCTGGTAATTACCGCCACGGAAACTGCCCTGGATATATGCCCCCGGGGCATACGGTTCTTTTTCATTGCGTCCGTCCACATGGCCGAACTTTTCTTTAAGCGCCTCCTTTTCAGGATCGTAATATCTCGGCTTGTAATTGAAGACCCGTTGCTCCTGACTTCCGAAAAATCCAAAATTAAATCCCATGACGATTCATGTTTATATCCTTGCAAAGATACCAATTTTTAATAACTTTACGCTTCCAAACAATCATAATGTACAACCAGCCTGTCCGGCACAACGCGGGATACTATGAACGAAATGATACGAATCGGCAACGGATATGATGTCCATGCCCTTGCCGAAGGTCTGCCTCTATGGCTCGGCGGAGTCCGCATCGAAAGTCCGGTGGGATGTGTCGCCCATTCTGACGGAGATGTGCCGATACATGCGCTCTGCGACGCCCTTCTTGGGGCACTGGCACTCGGAGACATCGGGAAGCACTTCCCGGACACCTCCATGGAGTTCAAGGGCATTGACAGCAAAGTCCTGTTGCGACGCACCATGGACCTCGTCTCGGAAGCCGGCTACAGGGCAGGAAATGCAGACATCACCATAGCCATGCAACGGCCAAAACTCGCTCCGTACATACTACAGATGAGAGAAACGATTGCCGGCATCATGGGTGTCACAATCGATGCTGTCTCTGTCAAGGCCACAACGACGGAAAAACTCGGCTTTGTCGGCCGGGGGGAAGGATGCGAAGCATATGCCGTGGTATTGCTGTACCGCTGTCAGACTGCCTGATAATCACCACAGAGGACGGGGCTTTCTGATTATCCGAGGTTCTGCTTTTGACAACCGGATAATCTCCTCACGCAGACAAGCATTTGCTTTTTGATTACCCTGGGTTCTGCTTTTCTGCATTTCCGGCGTCTCCGCATTTATCGCCTTCTCTGTTTTTCCCGCATTTTGTGCTTTTTCTGTTTCTTCTGCATTTTGTGTTTCTTCCGCTTTTTGCGCATTCTGTGTTTCTTCTGCTTTTTTATGAGTATTTTGTAAAATATTTTGCATTTTTCAAAAACCTTAGTACCTTTGCAGTCCCATTTCGGGGAATTGCCCGATGGCATTGACATATTGAGATATGGTGTAATGGTAGCACTACAGATTCTGGCTCTGTCAGTGAGGGTTCGAGTCCTTCTATCTCAACACATCCAGACAGCACCGTCGTCCGACGGGAAAGTCACCGAAGACTGAAAGTCATGGCGGGTTAGCTCAGCTGGTTAGAGCGCATGATTCATAATCATGAGGTCCGCAGTTCAATCCTGCGACCCGCTACAAGAAAGCAACATCACAGAATCCCCTGTGATGTTTTTTTGTATGCCCGGACACAGTCCGTCAAAGGACTCGGTAATCGGGCATCAACGGAAAATCCATGTTGATTTAGGGTAAAGGCGAGAAACAGGAAAGGTATCCTTTCAGAGATTTCTCGCCAATACATTAGCAGGATTTGGAATGGATTTGGCAATCCCATTATCCGGTTATAGATAAAAAGACTATATTTGCGGAAAACACAGGAGGTTGATATGGCAACATATACGATAACAATAGACGAAAGGACAAAATCTGGCAAACAGGTTTTGAATTATCTTAAATCGCACGGGGTCATAGAGATTCCAAATGAGACAACAAGAAAAGCCATACAGGAAATCAGAGAGGGTAAGGGAATCCGCTGCAAGACAATAGAGGAATTTATTGAATCTCTGAAATGACACGGGAAATCGTATATTCCAGCCAGTTCAAGAAAGATATGAAACTGGCGATGCGGAGAGGACATACAATAGAAAAACTTATAGAAGTCGTCACTTATTTGGCTAATGATGTCCCGCTTCCAGCCAAGAATAAAGACCATGCGCTGAAAGGAGAGTATGCAGGATGCAGGGAGTGTCATATAAAACCAGACTGGCTTCTGATATATGACAAGTCAACTGACGGGGAACTGCATATACTCAATCTAATACGAACAGGCACACACTCGGATTTATTCAAGAAATAGATTACAGACACGCCCTCTTGCAGCAATGTGAGAGGGTTTTCTGTATATAGAAGATTCCCAAAAAGTCAGAATTGCTTTTGGGACACATCCTTTAATTATACCTGTAAACAGCCAAATCAAGTCGAAATCATACCCTTATATATACCTGCTCTCATAGGTACAGGTAAAGGACACGCACAGAGTATTTCGTTCCGACAAGAGAAATCAGAGAGTACGACAGGAGATTCAGAGAAAGTATCAGACAGCGGGAACGGTTGAAAGTAGAACTGGCAGAACTGGAGAAACGCAAGAGGGACATATTCTGGGATGTGGAATATGCTATGCTCTCAACAAGAATCAAATATTTCAATACCTGCTCTGAATATTGGCTTTACAAGGTGGAGAGTGAGTATATCAAGGCAGAGAATGAATATATGAGCAAACAGACTGATATTTAGATGCAATACCCCTCAATTTGAGTGCTGTTTGAAGAAAATTTCATACCTTTGTGTTGTCTTTCGGAGCAATCTGGAAGACATACATACTGAAAGTGTTTTCGCACTGTCCTTACAAAGAAATCTGACAGTTTCAATTGAATCGGGGACAAGACGAACAGCACTCATTCTTGTTTAGACTATGCGGTAAGGGTGTATTGTACCCTGCGATACCTCATATCTATTCGAGTGTGGGGTATTGCATCGTTTATCCGATTCAAGGTTTTGTCAGAACCTCTTTGTAGATAAGCGGAACAACCTCACACTTTCTTTTTGTACAAATCCGTCATTTGGGGTTGGTGGCACAGCGATAAATATTATGGATAATTTAGAGCAAAACATTGCGGACTTCATTTCCACAGTGCCCAAAGGCTGTATCTTTGATGCTCACAGTGTCATCAGTTATCTGTTGAAAAATCATTCAGATGACTATTTTGACTTTCACAATGATGCAGAACCTACAAATTCTTTTCACAGTCGGGTAAGCAGGGCTATCAATCCGTTTGTTGATAAGAATATAATCGAGCGGATTGATGCGAAAAGTTATTCTCT
>JADILX010000026.1 GCA_017695025.1 Candidatus Cryptobacteroides excrementavium | reverse complement strand
CACGTTACTGATTTGGCTTGACAAAACAGCAAATATCATCAAGTTAGTAAGGTTGGGCACTCATTCTGAATTGTTCAGATAAGGCAACTCTCCTGCGGGTTTATTTATCCATTATGGTATGATATTTTTGTTGTAAACAGGATAAAATGCTTTGAGGAATCAGATGTATTTACTTTTGAATTTGTTCAAGGAGAAGTGGATACATCTTTTTCTTTTGACAGTTAGGCAGAGAATAGGGCGTTTGAGTAAAAATAGTTATATTTGACAATATAAATGCTTTGAGCCATGAGAAGGGAGTACATAGTAAACCAGATAAGGGAGATAGTGCACAGGGTTGCCCCTACTGCAAAGACAATCCTTTATGGGTCAGAAACAAGGGGTGATGCAAGGGAGGATAGTGATATTGATTTGTTGGTTCTTCTTGATAATGATAAACCTACTTATGATGAAGAAAATGAGGTCAGATGGCCTTTGTATGAGTTGGAAATCAAAACAGGTGTATCTATTAATCCTTACATAATTTCCAGAAAGTCATGGGAAAACAGACCATTCAAGACTCCATTTTATGTAAATGTGATAAATGAGGGGGTAGTATTATGAAAGAAAGTCTTGACAAAGAAAGCCGGGATTCATTGATTGTCTATAGGACAGAAAGAGCTTATGGCAGCCTGAAGGAAGCAAAACTTATGGGCCCAGGCCGGATTCTATAATGCATCTATAAACAGGTTGTATTATGCTTGTTATTATATGGCTGTAGCCCTGCTTTTGAAAAATAATATTTCAGCCCAAACACATAGTGGGGTAAAAACAATGCTTGGAATGCATTTTACCTCAAAGGGTAAACTTTCAATATCAGCAAGCAAGATATTTACAACACTTATGACAGAAAGTGCTGACCCTAAACGGTATTGGAGTGTGTTGAAGACACGATTGAAAAAAGAGGGAGCCGAACCTACTACAATTTGTAGTACTTTGAAAATGCTTGCCTGGGACGGCAAGATGCGGCTTACCGATGTTGCAGACCAGGAACAGATGTTCAGGCTCATCCAGTCCATTCCGTCTCCGAAAGCGGAGCCATTTAAGTTGTGGATGGCCCAAGTCGCAAGTGAACGGCTTGACGAAATGCAGGAGGGTTTGTTGTATATGCTGTTAAAGAATAAACCACACTCTCGGTTTCAAAAATTAAAGATTATGACGCGGGCTGGAGAATGGGTGTGAGTGTCCCGGCAGAGGCGGAGATACTTTTATACAGTTCCATCGTTCTGGCAGGGTCGTCAGTGTTGAAGAAGATATGTTCGCCTTCGGCAGTGACTATATGTATGAACGGGCTATATTTCAGGTTGACATATAGACGGCATGCTCCGACCCCTTCCAGCCTGAAATGCCCTTTATTGATGTTGCCCAGTCCGATACCGTTCGTCCTGGCTGTTATCTCGGGGAGTTCCTCAAGGAGTTCCACCATTCTTATGTCATTCAGCCTTACTTCTGTAGCATAGTTCCCCGGGATGCATAACGAGCCGTTATCGATATTGATGGCCTCAGGTTTTGTCCATATCAGCATCATTGCTCCCGTGACTACAAAAAAGACGGCTATGAAGCCGATAGCCAGACTGTATTTCCAACCGGTCGGGTTCCGGTCATATTTTTTCATCAAAAACAACAGGATTATGACTCCGGCAGGGATGGAAAGTGTCATCACTGATATTCCAGCCTCTACATGCCCCGTGGCACACAGAATCCAGTTTAATGTAAAACTGACAATACCTGTGGTAACCAGTATGATACAACTGGCCTTGCCGGCAGATTTCAGATCCACGTTTTCCTTTTCATTTTCAGACATGATGCCGGTGGGGGAAAGAAGTTCAGGGTGTTTCCAGCAAAGCAGTCCAGCCAGGATTAAAATGCCTCCAGTCAGTAAGCCTATGTAGATGTTTCCCATAGTGGTCGATATTATATTGTTCCAAAGATACGGAATTAATATAATGATGGCAATATATCAGACGACAGTATATGGCATGCCCGGGAGTCCAGCCCGGCGGTCAAGTCCGGGAGGCTAATCATCCGGCCAGTTTTGCAGTCCAGTTTTGCAGTCCAATCCGGTGGCCCAATCCGGCTGTCGCTTGCAATTTGCATCTCTTCATCCGTTTGAGTATTTTTGCCTGCGGCATTTATAATTTTGTTGAAAGAAAGTGTCGTATGAAAAAGGCGGATATCCTGGTACAGCGGTATCAGTCTCCATGCGGAGAACTTGTACTTGGTTCGTATGGTGACAGGCTGTGCCTATGCAACTGGACGGTCGAGATGCATCCGGGGAGGGTAGACAGGCGTCTTCTGACGTTGTTGGACGCCTCTTTCCAAGAATCCCGGACAGACATAACAGATGAAGCCGTAAGGCAACTTTCCGAATATTTTTCCGGAGACAGGAAGACCTTTGATATTCCTCTTCTTTTTGCCGGCACTGATTTCCAGAAGAAAGTGTGGAGAGGATTATTGGAAATCCCATATGGCACGACTGTATCTTATGGAGAACTGGCAGCCGCAACCGGTGTCCCGAAATCCGTCAGGGCTGTTGCCAATGCAAACGGGGCGAATGCCATTTCGATTTTTGTCCCATGCCACAGGGTAATAGGCCATGCACGCACTCTCACTGGCTATGGAGGCGGTCTTGACGCAAAAAAATTTCTTCTTGATCTGGAGAGCCATTCTGCAGCATCAGTCTTCTGCCGTGGCTGATGATGGCGATTGCCCCACAGTCATAGCGAGCAGAAGAACGGCACCAGTATCGGGACGCTCAGGTCAGTCACGACTCCGCTTATTATGGCAGCCGGCAGCATCCGGTCACCTGTGTATCTGATGATTACGGGTAGACATACATCGACTGCGGTGACGCCGGCTGAGGCTATCGGGGCAAACGGGCCGAACCACTTTGTCAGCAGCGGGGTCCCGACAAGTGTGAACATCTCACGGAAAATATTTGTCAGCAGCGCTATTGTCCCGAGTTCTGCAGCCAGTTGCATCCCTATGGATGCCTCCTTGTATTGCGATATAAGGACAGACGAAAGCGAATAGTAACCCATTCCGCTGCCTACAGCCAGACAGTCAAAGACATTCCATTCCGTAATCAGCAGGCTGACAAGGGCGGAAAAAAGCAGTGTGCCGGATATTGTAGCCAACGGCAGCAGGAAGATTTTCGGGCTCACGCACTTTGCTATCTTCTTCAGGTCCGGATTGCATCCCATGCTGATTCCTACAAGGAAAATCAGCAGATACAGCACATACATCGTGATGTTTTTCCCAGCTTCGCCGAAATGTTCAAGATTGACAAGCCCGGACCATCCTGCAAGACATCCCAAGGCGAAAAATGCCACAACAATCAGCGTCCCTTTCATTTTTTCAACTGTTTACTGCCATTATTCTCTGAAATTCCTGACGGGAGACCCCCCTTCCTTGCCGGCATTGAGGCTGTCTTCCTTTTCGGTTTTGCGACCCTCTTTTTTCCCGGCATTGAGGCTGTCTTCCTTTTCGGCATTGAGTCTCCTTTCCTTTCCGGATGAACCGGGGGCTATGGATGAACCTGGTATTATGGATGCATCTGCCTCAGCATAAGCGCGGAATACGGATTTGTACAGCAATGCGGCAAAGAGTATGCTGCCTGTCGCCCCGGCAAGAGCCAGCAGCATGGCCTGCATCCCGAGAGAAGAGAGGTTGGCAAGGATATTCTTGTCCTGGCCGATCTTCACTCCGAGAAAAAACAGCATCACATATATTGTTATTGAGATTGCTTTTCCAATATGTGCCAACGCCTTGACACGCCGCATCAGAAAACCTGCCGCCATCCCGATGAACATTGTCAGTATCAGATAGAACATATTAACGAGAGTTTTTCCTGCTTTAATACAAAAAAGGCAGCCACAAAACTGTAACTGCCTGATGATGAGTGGAGGTAGACGGAGTCGAACCGACGACCCCCTGCTTGCAAAGCAGGTGCTCTAGCCAACTGAGCTATACCCCCATTTCACTGAACGCGGATGCAAAGGTAGATATTTTATTTTAAAATGCAATATTTATTTTATCTGAGGAATGAAAACAATTTCTTAAATTCGCGTTTAATTCAGACTGCTGATATGGAAAAAGTACGTATTGTGAATTCATCTGCATTTCCGGTGCCTGCCTATGCTACGGTTTCATCGGCCGGAATGGATCTCAAAGCCAACCTTGACGCTCCAGTTACCCTTGCCCCGTTACAGAGGGCTATGATTCCTACCGGGATCAGGATAGCGCTCCCGGACGGGATGGAGGCGCAGGTGCGTCCTAGAAGCGGCCTCGCGGCAAAGCATGGCATTACTGTACTTAATTCCCCCGGTACGGTCGATGCTGACTACAGGGGCGAGATAAAGGTGATTCTGGTCAATCTTTCTGACGAACCTTTTGTTGTCAATCCCGGGGAACGTATAGCCCAGTTGGTCGTGGCAAGATACGAGAAGGTAGAATGGGAGGAGGTCGCCTGTCTGGATGATACGCAGAGGGGAGAGGGCGGCTTTGGAAGTACCGGAAGATAGTTTAGAGAAATGGACATCAAAGACCTGTACAGGATATTCAGGGCATGCGGGAGTGTTGCCACCGACAGCCGTAAGATAAGGGGTGGAGAACTGTTTTTTGCGCTCAGAGGTGACAGTTTTGATGGCAATGATTTTGCTGTCAAGGCATTGGAGTGCGGTGCTGCATATGCTGTAGTAGATGCTGATTCAGAAGTTGCCGCACATTCTGCATCGGAAAGTGGGATGACTGGGCGGATTATCCCTGTTGATAATACATTAAAGACACTTCAGGCCTTGGCAAGATACCACAGGTCGATGACATTTGTTGACGGGAAACCATTGCCGGTCATAGGCCTGACAGGTACAAACGGAAAGACTACCACAAAGGAACTTATAAAGGCAGTCCTTTCGGTAAAATATAATGTCACTGCCACAGAAGGCAATCTCAACAACAGTATAGGAGTCCCGCTGTCTCTGTTGAAGATCACGCCGGCGACTCAGATTGCCGTCATAGAGATGGGGGCGAGCCACATGGGAGACATCAGTGAACTGGTTTCCGTGGCGTTGCCGGACTATGGTCTCATAACCAATGTCGGCAAGGCTCATCTTCTCGGCTTCGGCTCCTTTGAAGGTGTGATGAAAGCGAAAGGGGAACTATATGACTACCTGCAGAGGACAGCAGACAAGGTGTTCCTGAATGCGGACAATCCGTATCTGTGCCGGATGGCTTCGGAACGTCCAGATCTGCAGACAATACCGTATGGCGTGAGATATCAGGGCGCCATAGTCCGTGAGACTTCAGCCGCAAATCCGTTCCTGTCCATTGCTGTCCCTGATGAAAACGGCGATGAGATAGAGATATCCACACATCTTGTCGGTGCTTATAACGCGGATAACGTCATGGCTGCCATCGCTGTAGGACGCCATTTCGGGGTGTCTCTCAAGGAGGCTGCATCGGCTGTTATGGCCTACATGCCGGAGAACAGCCGTTCCCAGATGGTCCGTACTGCCGGCAATGTGCTGATTGTTGACGCCTATAATGCCAATCCTACGAGCATGGCTGCAGCATTGGACAATTTTGCAGCCTTCAGTGCCAGCCATAAGGCAGTTATGCTGGGGGATATGCTCGAACTTGGCGAAAATTCCCTTGCTGAACATCAGGCGATTGTACGCAAGGCCTGTGCTGCGGGCTTCAGGGTATTTCTTGTGGGCAACGAATTCGGCCGTGCACTGGAGTCGTGCCGTGCAGTGGATTCCGATCTCATGCATTTTGCTTCGTCAGAAGTACTTGCATCGTGGCTGAAGGCCCACCCGCTCGAAGGGTATGCAGTGCTTGTAAAAGGTTCCAGGGGGACAGCGATGGAAAAATGTATCCCGTATCTTTAGGCTATTCCGTTAAGACTGCTTGACAAGTTTCCGGATTGCAAAGCGTCCGAGCAGTGCGCATACGTAGCCGAAAAGCAGTCCTGCAAATGCCCCGACAAGTACATCTCCGAAGAAGTGCTTCCCGACAAATATGCGGCTGATGCTTACGAAGAACGCCCATATGAAAATAAATGCTGCATAGCCCCTGTACTTGAGCCGGCTGTCATTGCGGAAGCCCATTGTGGAGCAGATTGCAAATCCGAATGAGTTGGCGGCATGGCCGGAGAAAAATCCGTAACTTCCACCCTTTTCAAGTATATGCAGCCCCATGGCAATCATTTCCTTGTCATTGCATGGCCGTAACCTTGCAAAACCGTCTTTGAATGCATTTGCAATCTGGTCGCAAAGTACAACGCAGAGGACACATGTGAGCAGTGTGATAAGCCCTTTTTTCCACCCGAGTCTCCAGAAAAACAGGGCCGCGATGACTCCATACATCGGGAACCATATCTGGACATGGGAGAAAGTTTTCATGATATGGTCAGACCATTCCGTATGAAAACTATTGATAAATAATGTGATCTGCTGGTCGAGACCTATTATGCCGTCCAATGTCATGTTATGTCTTGTTTCTTTTGATATTACGCCCGGTGCTGTCATCTGTTGAGTACATCCCACAGGATGTCCTTCAGTTCTTTCAGCCCTTCGCCGGTGACTGATGATATGAATATATGCGGAATGCCTTCAGGCAGATCCTCCTCCATCTCGCTTTTCATCTTCTCGTCGAGCATATCGGCCTTGCTTATTGCAAGCACGCGTCCTTTCACGAGAAGTTCCGGGTTGTACATCTTCAGTTCATTGAGAAGTATCTCGTAGCCGGTGCGTATGTCGTCATTGTCTGCCGGGACCATGAACAGGAGGATTGAATTTCTCTCTATGTGCCTGAGAAAACGCAGACCTATACCCTTGCCTTCATGTGCCCCTTCGATTATTCCCGGGATGTCGGCCATGACAAATGACTTGTCATCGTAATATGATACAATCCCGAGGTTCGGCTCTAGGGTCGTAAAGGCATAGTCTGCAATCTTCGGCCGTGCTGCCGACAATTTTGACAGCAGGGTGGACTTGCCGGCATTCGGAAATCCGACGAGCCCTACATCGGCAAGCACCTTGAGTTCGAGTATGAACCACCCTTCCTGCCCTGGCTCGCCAGGCTGGGCATATCTTGGCGTCTGGTTGGTGGCGGACTTGAAGTTGTTGTTGCCGAGACCTCCACGTCCTCCGCGCACAAGTATCTTCTCCTCACCGGGTTCTATCAGTTCAAAGAGTGTCTCGCCAGTCTCTGCATCCTTGGCTACTGTCCCGAGAGGGACATCGAGATATATGTCTGCCCCGTTCTTTCCCTTGCACAACTGCCCGCTTCCGGCACCGCCATGTTCGGCCCGTATATGCTTTCTGTATTTAAGATGGATAAGGGTCCAGAACTGTGGATTGGCACGCAGTATGACATGCCCCCCGCGGCCTCCGTCACCGCCGTCCGGCCCTCCCTTTGGGATATATTTTGCCCTCCTGAGATGGACCGACCCTGCCCCGCCGTTCCCCGAGGCACAGAAAATCTTCACATAGTCTATGAAATTGCTGTCTGGCATATTCGCTTCAAATGTATCCTGCAAAGATAGGGATTCTTTTGATATTTTTAAGACGTCGCGTATTATTCAAGAAAATACTGGTCAGTCAAAAGAGCGGCATAGAACGACTCTTTTCAATGGGATTCCAAGCCCGTGACTTACAGAATGTGCTTGGTTATGCCAGATGGGAGAATTTCCTGACGGCTATCAATAGAGCCGTGGAATCCTGTAAAAGTCAGAATATCAATGTGGACGACCATTTTCGTGAGGTCACGAAAATGATAAAACTTGCCAAGGGTGCCGAAAGGGAAATCAAGGATTATATGCTTACCCGATATGCGTGTTATCTTATTGCCCAAAATGGTGACCCGAAAAAGGAGGAAATCGCTTTCGCCCAAAGTTATTTTGCCGTACAGACCAGAAAGGCGGAGCTAATTGAGGAACGCATCAATTATGTTGCACGATTAGAGTCTCGCGATAGGCTAAGGGCTTCAGAGAAGCAGCTTTCACAGAATATTTATGAAAGAGGCGTAGATGACAAGGGGTTTGGTAGAATCCGTTCAAAGGGTGATGCAGTCCTGTTCGGCGGTCATACTACGGAAGATATGAAGAGGCGTCTTGGAGTTAAGGATAACAGGCCATTAGCTGACTTCCTTCCGACACTTACCATTGCTGCAAAGAACCTTGCTACGGAGATGACCAATTACAATGTGGAGGGTAAAGATCTGTATGGAGAAAATGCTATCACCGTAGAGCATATGCAGAACAATAGGAGTGTCCGCGATATGCTTGGACAGCGCGGCATTCGTCCTGAAGAGTTTCCGCCTGCTGAAGATATAAAGAAACTGGAGCGCAGGGTTGCTTCCTAGCACAAGACAATAGAAAAGTCATCATCAAAATTGCCGAAAAAGAAATAATCGCCTTTTCGGCTGTACAGACCATTACCACGTGATTTTCGAATCCAATGAATGAGCGCTCTTCAAGACACTGATACCACAGCATAGAATTCTCGAATTGCTTCATGAGAAGGATATAGTGTTCATTTGGCAGGGGCTACTTTCCCGGACTGGTACATGGATGAGGCGTTGAAGATGGACTGCCGCAGATGCAGAAGGCGGGGAAAATCTGACGGACTAAAGGGCGGATAAATTGAAAAAGCCTCCCAGATATGCTGCCTTGCGGCTCGTCTGGGAGGCTCATTTGTCTTTGCGCTGGTGGCGGTGGTGGACTCAGAACTTGTCCATCAGTCCGAAGATTTTGCTGCGGACTTCCTCGATGGTGCCGAGACCGTCTATTTCATTGTATTTCCCGCTGTTGCGGTAGTAGCCGATAAGCGGTTCTGTCTTTTCGTGATAGGTGGCTATCCTGTTGGAAATAGTCTCATCGTTGGCATCGTCGGCGCGGCCTTCGATGGATGCCCTGTGGCGGATGCGCTCTTTTATGGTCTCGTCAGGAATCATCAGGGAGACAGTGGCTGTAACCTCTTCTCCGGCCTTGGCAAGCATGGCATCAAGGTCTTCAGCCTGGGCCGTGTTTCTCGGAAATCCGTCAAGGAGGAATCCCGCTATGTCACGTGCACTCCTGAATTCGGACTCTATCATCCCTTCAACGATTTCGTCCGGTACGAGGGAGCCTGCATCGATGAGAGCCTTGGCCTTAAGCCCGAGTTCCGTTCCGGCCGCAATCTCTTTGCGAAGGAGTTCCCCTGTAGAGATGTGCCTGAGATTGTATTTTTCTGTCATTGCTGTGGCCTGGGTGCCTTTCCCTGCTCCCGGAGGCCCAAAAAGAATGAAATATTTCATTGTTTCCGTGTTTATTTGTCCGTTCTGTTTTATTCGTCAAGTACATAGATATCCTTGAGGCTGCGCCCGATTTCATTGTAGTCGAGTCCGAAGCCTACGATGAAGTCATTCGGTATCTCCATGGCCACATAGTCGATAGGGACGTCTTTCGTATAAGACTCAGGCTTGAAGAGAAGTGTGCACACCCGTGTCTCTGCCGCTCCATGTCCGGCAAGAATCTTCTTCAGTTCGACAATCGTATTGCCGGTGTCCACAATGTCTTCCACAATGATGACTCTGCGTCCGGTAATGTCAGCAGTAAGCCCCATGGCAGTCTTTACTTTCCCTGTCGAGCCAGTCCCCTGATAGGATGTGAGTTTGATGGAGACGAGTTCGCAGTTGAATTCGAGCCTTTTCATGAGTTCTGCGGTAAACATTATGGAGCCGTTCAGAACACACAGGAGAACAGGGATGTCCTCACAACCTCTGAAGTCCGCATTGATCTTCTCCGCCGTCCTGTCAATGGCTTCCATGATCTTCCCGTAAGGAATGAAAGTCTTGAATGTCTTGTCAAATAGTCTGACTTTTTCCATTGTCTGCTGATTTTAAAATCGCAAAAATAACATAAAATAGACAAAAAAGAGAAAAACTTTCATCATAAAAAAGTAAAACAACAGATGTCGCGGGACAATCCGGCGGTAACATGCATATCTTTGCCCATGCCGTCCCGACAGGAGTGTGCATGAAAATGTACATGACGCGGAAATCTGCGGAACCGGAACTTGTCAGGCGGATGTGCAGGAACGAGCAGGAAAGAGCAAGAAGGAGCATGAACGAGCAGGAAAGAGCAAGAAGGAGCATGAACAAGCAGGAAGAGCAGGAAGAATGAAAGAGTAGGGAAGAGTAGGAAAGAGCAAGAAGGAGAAGAAGGAGAAGAAGGAGAAGAAGGAGGGGAAGATATGGGAAGAGAAGAGCTGAGGATATGTGATGACGGGGGTATCTGCCGGCAGCAGGATGTGGGGAATGTCTCGGGATACCGTAGGATATGGGGCGGACTGCTGCTCATTCTCCTATTGGCCGTGGACATGTGCTCGGGACATCCTGCCTATGCTTCGGAAGACGGATGGCGTAGAGCCATGATGTACATTTCTGGTGTATCGGATGTGGAAGATATCGATGAATACACGGCAGAGGAATTTTCGGCATTCCTCACTTCTCCCTTGAAAATCAATATGGCATCGGTGAGCCGGCTGACACAGAGCGGCCTGCTGTCGCAATATCAGACAGCATCCCTGCTCGACTACAGGCAAAGGGCAGGGGATATACTCTCCCTGTCGGAACTGGCGGCAATCGATGGTTTCGGGGAGGAATATGCAAAAGCCCTTTCCTGGTTCATATCACTTGAGTCTTCTGCTGCTCCAGGACGTTCCTCGGCCTATGCAGGCCGTATAGGCAATTCTCTGATATTGCGCTCCTCTGCGAGAAAGAAGGAGCAGGAAGATAATATCGAGTCCAGCCATGCCTTCAAGTACAGGCTTGACATCCGTGACCGGGTGGAGGCCTGTGTCGGCGGGAAATATGCCTATGGAGCCGGGGACATCTCCCCTGAGGTGTTGTCATTCAATGTTACATATTATGGGAGGAAAGTGCTTGGAAAGGTCATTGCCGGTGATTTCAATGCCCGTTTCGGCCAGGGACTTGCAATGTGGAGCGGCTTTTCCATGGGCGGACTTGCTGCTCCTGAGTCATATTCGAGGAGGCCGTCAGGCATATCTCCTTACAGATCCTGGTCCGGTGACGGGACATTCAGAGGGCTCGCGGCCGACTTTTCTTTCGGGAAACTGGTCCTTACGGCATTTCTTGCGGCAGACGGACTCCGGGAACTCATGGGAAGCAATGATAGCCAGTCCGTCTCTCTTGTCCCGGCTGTGAATGTCGGGTATTTCGGACGTAACGGGCAGGCATCGTTCACATGCTACGCGCAGACGCAGGATGTCATGTCCCCTCTCCATTCTGGCGGAGGGCGTTTTATGGGGTCGTCGTTTTCCGACCTGAAGTGCTCTGCCGATATGCGCTATACCATACGCGGGACAGAAGTTTTTTCAGAGGTCGCCCTTGATGTCATGTCGATGTCTGTGGCTGCGCTTGCAGGTACGCGCTTCAAGGCAGGAGAGCATCTTGACATGGCTGTTTCCGGCAGATACTACCCGGCCGGATATTCCGCATCCCGGTCAGGAGCCGTCAGAAGCGGCACAAAATGCACCAATGAATATGCGGTCTCGGCGGGAGGCTCATTCTCTGCCGGAGATTATGTGCCCCTTGCCGGGAAAGAGGGCTTCGGCTCTTCAGTGCTCCGTCATAGGGGAGTGTTCAGTGTAGACCTGTCACATGCTCCAGAGCCGAGATATGGGACAGACGGCCCTACTTCGCAACTCAAACTGCTTGTCGACTATGACCTTCAGCTGACAGGAGTGGTATCTGTCTCATGCAGAGTCTCGCAGAGGCTCAGGACATGGGGTGAGCCGTCAAGGACGGATGTGCGGACGGACTTCCTGTATTCGGACGGACGGTTCTCTATCGCTGCAAGGTTCAACCTGCTGCAGTGCAAAGGGACCGGACTGCTGTCATATGTTGAGGGCGGGTACAGGGACGGACGATATTCCGCCTTTTTGCGGGGCGGAGTTTTCAAGGTGGATAATTGGGATGACAGGATCTATGCCTATGAAAGGGACGCCCCGGGCAGTTTCAATGTCCCGGCGTATTATGGCATGGGCTATTGGACTGCGCTGTATGCCGGAGCAAGATGTACATCATGGCTGAAAGTCTGGCTCCGTGCTTCATTTCAGGACTGCCCGTGGCTGTCTCCCGGGGCAGAAGAACGGAGACCTGGAAAAGCCGAAGTGAAACTTCAACTTCAGTTTACATTATAGCCTCCGGGGCAGCATTCGTGGCTGTATCTTGCTCCGCTACCGGTCTTGTATATGACCACTATCCAGCCCTGCTTCAGGTTCTGCTTCCAGGCCTGCCTCCGGGCTTTACAGTTTCGGGATGCGTATCTTCATGCCGGGCTTGATCCGGCTGCTGATGCCGTTGAAGTCCATGATGTTCTGGGCGCTTACTCCCGGATAGTTCTTGGCTATATTGTACAGCGAATCTCCGCTTTTCACCACATATATGGTGTATTCGGCATTCATGTCCACTGAACTCTTGTGTGAGGCCTGGGCCTTGCTCCCGGAAGATGACGCCACTGATACAGGGGCATTGCCTCCCCGGTATATCACGAGTCTCTGTCCTACGCGGATATTGTCACTCCTTAGGTTGTTCCACCTCTTGATCTGCCTGACAGAGACACGGTATCTTATGGCTATTTTCCCGAGCACATCCCCGCTTCTGACCCTGTATACGATCCTCTCGCCGTCTCCTCCGTCCTTGATCTTCTTTATGGTTACAGGGTTGAAATATTCATCGGCCTTGTAGGTATACAGACTGTCTTCATGGTCTATGAAGGCATTGGTATAGTTGTAGGGGATTCTCAGTATGCAATCCCTCTCGTTGCCCGGGATGATGCCGTGGCGGTACTGCGGATTGAGGTTTTTGAGTTCCTGCTCCGGTACACCTGCAAGGGCTTCCACCTGCTTGAAATGCAGCATCTTGCTGATGTGGAATGTGTCCACTACGGCAGGCATTTCGATGGCTTCAGGCTCGATCCCGTGCTCTTTGTAATATGTCATGGTGTACAGGGCACCGACGAAAGCCGGTACATATCCTCTTGTCTCTCTCGGCAGGTATGGGTATATGTCCCAGAAATTCCGTTTCCCTCCGCTTCTCCTGATGGCCCTGTTGACATTGCCGGCTCCGCAATTGTACGATGCGATGGCGAGGTTCCAGTCACCGAAGATACGGTATGAGTCCTTGAGGTATTCGGCAGCGGCATGGGCGGATTTGACCGGGTCCAGCCTCTCGTCCACAAACGAGTCAATCTGCAGCCCGTAGAGTTTGGCCGTGCTGTACATGAACTGCCACATCCCTTTGGCTCCGGCACGTGATACCGCGGTAGGGTTCATCGCGGACTCTATCACGGCCATGGCCTTGAGTTCTTCCGGGACATCATGGGCAGTGAATATCTCTTCGAATATCGGCATGTACCATCTGCACAGCCCGAGTATTTTCGGCATGGCCGGCGCCATCTTCTCCGAGTAGAGTATGATGTATTGCTTGACAATGTCGTTGTAAGGCAGGGTGATGAAAGAGTTCATCGCCTTAAGGCGGTTGATATATACCTCGTCAGGTACATTGGACTCGAATCTGACGGTATCCATGTCGTACACAGGAGACTCGATGCACGATGTCTGCTTATGGAGATACCATATGCTCAGAAGGCTGTCCGTCACTTCCGGGGTATAGTCTTCAGGATTAAGCCCGGCTGCACTCTTGTCCTCGTTCTCCTCGTAGACTTCCAGCATTTCCTCTGCAAGGCTGTCCGCGAGCGCTTCATTCCTGTATCTGTCAAGGGTATTCTGCAGGGAATCTATTATGCTGATTAGCCTCTCGTTTTCTTTCTGGAGGTATATCTTTGTCTTTTTCTCCCTGTCTTGTCTTTCGGCCCCGGCCATGTCTGCCGCTGCAACCGCAAGCAGAAGGGCCACGCAGGCCAATGAATTCAGTCTGTTCAGTTTCATTTCAATCAATATTTTTGTGTGGCGCGAACCTGGCTGCCCCGGCGGCATCAACGGCCCGGCGGCACCAACGGACTGGCGGCATCAACGGACCGGCAACTCCGGCGGCTACGTCAGAACCTGATGCCGAACCTTATCCCTATCGCATTGTCTATGCCGGCAGATGGCATCATATTGAAGGCATAAGCATTGTTCGGGGCGATGATTGCCGGCTCAATGTCCATGCTTATGTCATCTCCTACCTCGAAGTCATGCATGTATGCAAACACATTGGCATCGATGACCTGCAGCAGGTAGAACAGCGCCGTGGCGACTATCGAATAGTCCCTGTACCGCCTGTACACGTCCCTGTACCATACGGCCGTTTCTGCAGATATGGAGCCGGAGTATGACGGGTCGGTGGTGGCTTCGTTGTGTATGCGCTTGAATCGCTGGTAGTTGATATTGTTGGTGTACAGATAGTGCACAGAGCCTATCAGACATCCCCAGTATATGGGGATTTTCCAGTATTCGCCATTGTATGCCTGTCCGAGTCCCGGCAGGAGTATCGAATAGACAGTGGCCCTTCCCGGGTGTGGATGCTCGGTAGGCTTGTAATTGATGGCCCCGTCAAGAAGGGTTCCCCAGTACACGAGACCTGCACCGACAAGCAGCCAGGTGCCAGTCTGTTTCGCACGATAGTCTATGCCCGGCGAAATCGAGACATCGACTGCCCCCTCCGGGATCGCTGCAAGGGCAGCCTCATAGTTCTTCTTCGACACATTGTATTTGTGGAGGTAATACCCTCCGGCACCGGCAAGAGCCCCTATGCCTCCGTAGACGATAGGGAGTTTCCAGTATTGCCTGTTGTATATCTGCGATATGCCCGGCAGAAACAGTGAACCTCCGAACATGGTCCCTATCCTGAGGTCCTGCTTGTGCGCCAGGCCTCCGAAGAGTTCCTTGAACGAGAACATCTTGTCGGAAGTGTCCGCTACCGAGGTAGAATGGTCGCTGGTGTCGTTGTATGTCTGTGTGAAGGCCTCTTCCTTAAACTGGGCATGGCCCTCCAGCGCTCCTGCGAGAGCAAGAACAATAATGACGGATATGTTTCTTAGAAATCTCAGCATTGCGCTTTTCAGCCGTTGTGGTTTTCAATAGCCTTGAGAAAATTCGTCACCTCCTCATCAGACGAGAACCTGATGGTGATGGTTCCTTTGCCGTGTTCATTCCTTTTGAGGCTGATGTCATTACGGAAATATTTCCCTACTGTTTCAAGCAGACGGCACCAGTCCTCAGGCAAATCCTGGGCCACAGCCTCCTTTTTCCTGTCTCCGGACTCTATCCGGTGTATCCTCTCTTCCAGTTGACGGACTGACAGCCCTTCGCGGATGACCATGTCGCACAGTTTCTCCTGCGCAGATACATCCTCTACCCCGAGAAGGACCTTGGCATGCCCCACGCTCAGCAGCCCCACCTTGAGGTCATGCTGTATTTTTGCAGGCAGTTTGAGCAGGCGCAGATAATTGGTGACGGACGCCCGTTTCTTGCCCACCCTGAAAGCCATCTGCTCCTGGGTCAGGCTGCACTCTTCGATCAGCCTCTGGTAACTCATGGCCACTTCAATCGGGTCGAGATCCTCCCTCTGGATATTCTCGACGATGGCCATTTCCAGCATCCCCTGGTCATTGGTCTCCCGGACATAAGCCGGAATCTCATGCATCCCGGCCATCCTGCAGGCCCTGAACCGGCGTTCGCCGCTTATTATCTGGTATCTGTCGGCACTTTTCCTGCGCACAGTGACAGGCTGGATGAGGCCCAGAGTCCTGATAGAGTCCGCGAGTTCCTCCAGAGCCTCATTGTCAAATGACATTCTCGGCTGGAACGGGTTTGGCTCTACCATGTCCACAGGGATCAGCATGATCTCGGCCCCGTTGCGGGGGGCTTCGGTACTGATGCTCTTGTTGATGTATTCTACCGGCTTTCTGATCTGGGTGAGATCCCCGTCCCCGAGGAGTGCCCCCAGCCCTTTGCCGAGTCCGCGTGGTTGTCTTGTCATTTCTTTCCGATTAACTGTTTTTGTCCAATACCTCTTTGGCAAGGTTCAGGTAGTTGGTCGTGCCGTTGCAGATGACATCGTACAGGATGATAGGCTTGCCGTGGGACGGAGCCTCGCTCAGCCTTATGTTTCTCTGGATGACGGTGTTGAATACCATATCCTTGAAATGCTCCCTGAGTTCGTTGACCACCTGTGTGTGCACCCTGGTCCTCCCGTCGAACATCGTCACCACAAACCCCTCAATGGTAAGGGACGGGTTGACTCCGTTCTGCACGAGCCTTATGGTCTGCAGAAGTTTCCCCAGCCCTTCAAGGGCAAAGAATTCCGGCTGCACCGGTATCATGACCGAGTCGGCCGCAGTAAGGGCATTGACCGTGATAAGCCCGAGGGAAGGGGAACAGTCTATGATTATGAAGTCGTAGTCATCCCTTATCGGCGCGAGGGCATTCTTGAGGGCTGACTCCCTGCTGTTGCTTTCAAGCATCTCTATCTCGGCCCCGACAAGGTTGATGTGCGAAGGTATCATCTGCAGGTTGGCCATCTCAGTCTGGATGAGGGCGTCCCTGATGTCCAGTTCACCGATGATGACTTCATACAATGTGCGTTTCTGGTCGCTTTCCGGAGAGAAATTGAGACCGGAAGAGGTGTTGGCCTGAGGGTCGGCATCGATTATAAGCACCTTCTTCTCAAGTACTGCAAGCGAGGCTGCAAGGTTGATCGCCGTTGTCGTCTTGCCCACACCGCCCTTCTGATTTGCTATCGCTATGACTTTTCCCATATTTTCGTCTCCGTCTCTATGATGTTATCACGGCAAAATTATAAAAAAATTTCATTACTTGCCGTTATTTGTTACTTTTGTTCCCATTTCGACAAAATATATGGAGATAACGGAAGAAACTGGAAATACAGGGGAATGCTGGTTTGTAGTCGTCAACCCGCATGCCGGGAGCGGAAGGACGGCAAGGGAGTGGGAGAATGTGAAAAATGCTCTGAAAGACAACGGTATACCATACGAGTTCCGGATGACCTGGTGTAAGTCCCATGCCACAGAGATCGCATTCAATGCAGCGAGGGAAGGCGCCCGCCGTTTCATAGCCGTCGGAGGGGATGGCACCATCCACGAGGTTCTTGGCGGAATCATGCTTTTCCTTGACTCATTCGCCCTGCCGCAGACACCGGCGCAGACGCAAACCCTGCAGCACTCGCAAACCCTGCAGCAACCGGAGGCGCAGCCCATATACCCCATGCCGTCAGAGCCGCAGACACAGACCCAGCCGGAGCCGGGCCGCCGCTGCCCGTCCATAGAAGACTTCACGCTGGCAGTCATCCCCATAGGCTCCGGCAACGACTGGATAAAGATACACAACATCCCTGACAACATCAGCGACACAGTCGCCCTGATAAAGAAAGGCTCATTTGCATCTCAGGACATCATGAAAGTCACGACCGCCACATCATGCTCCTATATGATAAATATAGGTGGCGTCGGCTTTGATGCCAGGGTGTGCGAAAGGGTCAACCGCAAAAAGGACATGGGGAAAAGAGGCCGTCTCCTCTATATATCATCACTTATCCACAATCTCTTCCATTACAGGCCCTCTCCGATGGAAATCCGTATGGACGGAAAGACAGTCTTTTCCGGCAACTGCTTTTCGATAGCCGTGGGGATAGGGAAATATTCCGGGGGAGGCCTGAGACAGACCCCTGACGCCATACCGGATGACGGGCTTGCAGATGTCACTGTCATCCCTCCGCTCCCGCTGCTCAGGATAGCGGCAGAGGCAAGGCGTCTTTTCGACGGGTCGATCACTAAGGTAAAGGAACTGGTCTCGGGCCGGTGCCGCACCCTTACAGTAGCCCCGGCAGGAGCGGATGCTGAAATCATCGAGGTGGACGGGGAGATTGTCGGCAGGCTTCCCGCGAGTTTCGACATGCTCCCAGGCAAGATACGCGTCCTTGGCGGCAATGCCTAGCTGATCTTTCCTGACATCAACGAGACAATGATGAGAAACATCGGGAGGTAGTCCTTGAGTTCTTCCTTGAGGACGGCAAGCACCTTTGATATCTCATATGTGACAGATCGCTGGGAGATGCCGTACTTTTCTGCAATCTCCCTGTAAGTCTTTCCATTGAGCCTGTCCATAAAGATGTCAGATGTGAGTTTCGGCATCCTGGCAAGGTTGTCCCTGCAGATGCTGCCCACCTCGTTGCTGAACATCCGGAAATCCATCCTGTCGCTTTCAAGAATGCTGATGTTCTCGGCATCCGAAGCCCGTCTTCTGATGTTTTCATGAGCGGCGTGTTCTGATTCGCGGCGTTTCAGGTAGTTCAGGTACTTGTTCTTGACAGTGGCGGCGAGGTACGCCTTGAGCACACTGTCTCCCAGCCCTCCTATGTTTTCTATCAGAGAGCATTAGTGTCCGGTAAAAAATCGCAAAAGTTCTTTGAAAATATTGAAGTATAGGTAATTACAAGGATGGGACGAGCGCGCCGATTTGAATTTA
>JADILX010000025.1 GCA_017695025.1 Candidatus Cryptobacteroides excrementavium | reverse complement strand
ACCGTCATCTGCTCCGACAAGACAGGGACTCTGACCAAAAACCAGATGACCGTCGTGGAGGAATATACTCCGAGCGGGAAACTCGACAGACTGGTGACAATCTCCGTACTCTGCTGCGATGCGAAGGAAGTCAAGAACAACGAGGGCGGCATCACAAAGGTCGGTGACCCTACGGAAATAGCCCTGATTGACCTCGGGCGACAGAATGGGGTCGAGAAGGCTGAACTTGAGACAGCATGTCCGCGTGTCGGGGAGGTGGCATTCGATTCCTCAAGGAAGAGAATGTCGACAATCAACAGGATGCAGGACGGTTCCCTGCAGATAAATGTCAAGGGCGGGCTGGACGAAATACTTTCTGTCTGCACAAGAATAGAGACTGCGGATGGCGTGAGGGATATTGCCCCTGCTGACATCAGCGACCTGCAGAAGAGAAACCAGAAGATGGCAGAATCCGCACTCAGGGTGCTGGCCATGGCCTACAGGCCTGCCGATGAAGTGTCATCAGAGATGGAGAAAGTCGAGAAAGACCTTATTTTCGTCGGCATCACAGGCATGATTGACCCTGAAAGGGAGGAAGTCATAGGAGCCATACAGGAATGCCATGACGCAGGCATCAGGACAGTGATGATCACAGGAGACCACAAGGCCACCGCACTCGCCATAGCATCAAAGATAGGCATCTACAACGAAGGGGACCTTGCCATCACAGGTACGGAACTGGAAAAGATAGACGACAGGACATTCGAAGAGAATGTGGGCAAATATTCAGTCTATGCCAGGATTGCTCCTGAACAGAAAGTGAAGATTGTGACCGCATGGCAGAAGAAAGGGGAGATTGTAGCCATGACAGGCGACGGGGTGAACGATGCTCCGGCCCTCAAGCAGGCGGACATAGGTGTCTCAATGGGAATCACCGGTACAGAAGTGGCAAAGGATGCATCGGATATGGTGCTTTCTGACGACAATTTCGTCACAATAGTATCTGCCGTGTCAGAAGGAAGGAGAATCTATGACAATATCCTCAAGACTATACTCTTCCTTCTGTCCACCAACCTCGGAGAGGTGCTCCTGCTCTTTGTGGCATCCATTTTCAACATGGGAATCCCTCTCCTCCCTATACACATCCTGTGGATAAACCTTGTCAGCGAGACCTTCCCGGCCCTTGCGCTGAGCCTCGACCCGGCGTCAAAGGACATCATGAAAAAGAAATCAAGGGGTCAGAACAAGCAGTTCATGGACAAGAGCATGATATGGAGAATCAGTTATCAGGGAGTCATGATGGGAGCCATCACCCTTGCAGCATTCGTCATCGGCAAAAACATGGGCATGGACATATTTTCAGGAGACGCGTCAGCAGCCGAATCTCTCGGACAGACAATGGCGTTTGCCTCCCTGATAGCGGCAAAACTTGTTCATGCAGGGAACTTGCATTCCAATACCGAATCCCGTTTCAAGTTCAACCCTCTTGCCAACAAGCCTCTGATATTTGCAATCGGGGCATCCCTGATCTTTTCACTGTCAGTTCTTCTGGTACCGTCTCTGGCAAATGCCTTCAGTTTCTCAAGGCTGGGCTGTGAACAATGGCTGACCATTGCCGGGCTTGCACTTGTACCGCTTGTAATAGTGGAAATATTCAAACTCCTGAAATGGAACGGAAAATAAAAAGGAAGACAGGGCAAAGGCATGATGAGGATATTGTTCATAAATCTTATGATAGATGCCCTGTCTTCCACAAATGACAAGTACTAAAAATTCCGGCAGCAAATATAACTGCCATACAAAAAGAAAATCCCGCCATAAAGCAGGATTTTCTTTTTTTGAACAATATTTTTCTCTTTTTTAAGATTATTTCTGAATCTTTACATCATCCCCTTGTGCATACAGCCTGAAAGGATGATACCGTGATTCAGAAATGCACTACAGCCCTATCTGCCTGAAGAAATCATTGCCCTTGTCATCCACAAGAATGAAAGCAGGGAAATCCTCCACATGTATCTTCCAGATGGCCTCCATGCCGAGTTCCGGATATTCTACACATTCAATGGACTTGATATTGTTCTGGGCAAGGATTGCGGCAGGGCCGCCGATTGAGCCGAGATAGAATCCGCCGTGCTTCTTGCAGGCGTCTGTCACCTGCTGGCTTCTGTTGCCCTTTGCAAGCATCACCATGCTGCCGCCGTGGCTCTGGAAAAGGTCCACATACGGATCCATGCGGCCGGCAGTCGTAGGGCCCATCGAGCCGCAAGCCATCCCTGCCGGAGTCTTCGCAGGGCCTGCATAATATACAGGATGGTCTTTGAGATACTGAGGCATCTCCTCTCCCCTGTCAAGACGCTCCTTGATTTTCGCATGGGCTATGTCACGGGCCACTATGATGGTGCCGTTAAGGCTCAGGCGGGTCGACACAGGATATTTGGTCAGTTCCTTGAGAATCTCTGACATCGGCTGGTCAAGATTGATCCGTACGGCGTTGCCTTCTCCGGCCTGACGGAGTTCCTCCGGAATCAGACGCCCAGGATTGTCATCCATCTTCTCTATCCAGATACCGTCCCTGTTTATCTTGCACTTGATGTTGCGGTCTGCAGAGCAACTTACACCGAGTCCGACAGGACAACTTGCCCCGTGACGAGGGAGCCTTACTATGCGCACGTCATGTGCATAATATTTGCCGCCGAACTGTGCCCCGAGGCCGATCTTATGGGCGGCTTCGAGCACCTGCTGCTCAAGAGCGACATCACGGAACGCGCGGCCGGTCTCATCACCTGTCGTCGGAAGAGTATCATAGTAATGAGTTGACGCAAGTTTGACTGTAAGCAGATTTCTCTCCGCCGAAGTACCGCCTATGACAAAGGCGATATGATACGGAGGGCAGGCTGCCGTCCCGAGAGTCTTCATCTTGGATACAAGGAACGGGACAAGTGTCTCAGGGTTGAGGATAGCCTTGGTCTCCTGATAGAGATAGGTCTTATTGGCGGAACCGCCGCCCTTTGCGACACATAGGAAACGGTATTCCATCCCCTCTGTAGCCTCAATGTCAATCTGTGCCGGCAGATTGCACTTTGTGTTCACCTCGTCATACATTGTGAGAGGGGCATTCTGCGAATAACGGAGATTCTCCTCCGTATAGGTCTTGAACACTCCAAGAGAGAGGGCTTCCTCGTCACAATATCCGGTCCATACCTGCTGGCCCTTTTCCCCGTGGATAATGGCCGTGCCTGTGTCCTGACAGAACGGGAGTTTGCCTTTGCAGGCCACTTCCGCATTGCGGAGGAAGGTAAGGGCGACATATTTGTCATTCTCGCTTGCCTCCGGATCAGAGAGGATCTTCGCCACCTGCTCATTGTGCGCCGGGCGGAGCATAAATGAAACATCTCTGAAAGCGGCATTTGCCATGGCCGTAAGGCCCTCCTTGGCAACTTTCAGTACCGGTTTCCCTTCAAACTCCCCGACAGAAACATAATCTTTCGTCAGAAGATAGTATTCAGTCTTGTCCTCGCCAAGCTGAAACATAGGTGCATACTTGAACTCTACCATATAGTCTTGATTTACTGATATTTCTTACGGCTGTATTTTTACCGCACCCTGCAGGGGTGGATAAGGATGTCATTTCCTGTCTCCCCCTCCCATAAGGAACACTTTCATGAACTCGTTGAGATCTCCGTCAAGGACGCCCTGGGTGTCGGATGTCTCATACCCTGTCCTCAGATCCTTCACCATCTTGTATGGATGCAGCACATAACTTCTTATCTGGGAGCCCCATTCGATCTTCTTCTTCTGGCCTTCGAGTTCCGCCTGCTTTGCCTGACGCTTCTTGAGTTCGAGGTCATAGAGACGTGACTTGAGGATGCGCAGGGCATTCTGCCTGTTGTCCAGTTGGGAGCGGGTCTCGGTATTTTCCACGACTATGCCTGTAGGGATATGCTTCACGCGCACCCCTGTCTCCACTTTGTTGACATTCTGGCCGCCGGCGCCGCTGGAACGGTATGTATCCCACTCGAGGTCAGCCGGATTGATCTCTATCTCGATGGTATCATCCACAAGAGGATAGACAAATACGGAAGAAAATGTAGTCTGTCTCTTGCCCTGGGCATTGAAAGGAGAGATACGGACAAGCCTGTGGACTCCGCTCTCCGCCTTCAGATAGCCGAAAGCATAGTCTCCCTCGAACTGTATCGTCGCAGACTTGATGCCGGCATCTTCTCCTTCGAGCACATCTGTCACAGTGACCTTGTAGCCATTGCGTTCGCCCCATCTCATATACATGCGCATGAGCATGGACGACCAGTCATTGGCCTCGGTACCGCCTGCGCCTGAATTTATGGTCAGGATAGCCCCGAGACTGTCACCCTCCTCACCGAGCATGTTTCTGAGTTCCAGAGCCTCCACCTCCTTTTCCACTGAAGCATAGGCGGTATCCAGTTCCCTTGTCTCATCAGTCTGTTCGTCTTCCCCTGCTGCCACCAGGCTTTCCTTTGCAAAATCATACAGCACATCCAGATCCGCAACACCGGATGCAACCTTATCATAGCCAGTGACCCAGAACTTCACACCGGAAAGTTCCTTAAGAAACTTTTCCGCCTCCTTGGGATCATCCCAGAAATCCGGGGCAAGGGTCCTTTTCTGCTTCTCGTCTGTCTCTATTCTTTTCGCATCGATGTCAAAGACACCTCCCCAGCGTGTCGACACGCTGATGCAGAGCCTTTATCTGTTCTGAAGTTATCATCGCTCTCCATGTTAAAGATTCAAATGCTGACGCCGGCCGGTGTCAACACATCATGCAAATTTAATCATTTTTTCTGTCATTTCTCCTGCTGATGAATCTTATCTATATCTTATCGGTAATAAACAAAAGGAGCGGCCTTCTGCGGGCCGCTCCAATCATATGATGCAATAAATTGAATTACTTCGTATAAATCTTTGAAGAACTCTGGATAGAGCCTTCGCTCATTGTAATCCTTATGTAGCGTGTCTCAAATGGTTCCCTGAATTTAATCGCATTATATGCAGTCGATGTTCCGTAGTCACCCATCTTCTTCCATCCGGTTCCGTCCAAAGAAGTTTCAAGGGTAATTGTATGGTAAACATACGTACCGTCTATAATGTAAATACCGTTGACAGTCTTCATTTCTACGCCCAAATCAACAAGATAGACATTTCCTTCTTGTGTGTAAGACAATGCACTTTCAGTAAAGCCGCCGGATTTAAGGGTCCTTGTATTTGACTTTGAAAGGAAGTCAGCCCCGAATACAGGGAATGGTGACACCTCACCGGATTTAGCCGGTTTCTTGATTGTAACTGTAAACGATGATGTCTCATCCTCATCAAAGTATGTCCCGGCAGATGTCTCGGTTATCTTCACAGTGATGGTGTAGTCTTTAGCCTCCTCGACATTCTCTAATACAGACAGGTCTGTCACCCTCACAGTAGCCGGACCGGACTTAAGGATAAAGTTACCGTCTATCTGAAGTGTCTCCGGAGATACTGAAAGGACATTCTGAAGGAGTGGGTCAGATGCCGTAAGTTCATATTTAACGGTCACATTAGTTGCGTCTGAGGCACTTGTGCCAGTCTTCAGGATATCAAGTCTTGCATTGAATGAGAACGAGACAGCGCCCTTGATGCCCTCTGTATCATGCTCAAGGTTGAATACATTCGTCGGGAACGGTCCGTCCAGCACGACTTTCTCTCCACGCGAGATGCCAGGCTTTACGACATCGAATGACAATGTATTCAGGTCAGTCTTGACATTAACGTCCTCTGAAGAAACTGTTCCGCTGACAGTGAAAGTATATTTTGCTTCACTCTTTATGCCCTCCAGTGAAGACCAGTCGGTAATCCTCAACTCAACAGCCTCTGACTTAACTTGTCCGGCAGGGATAGTCACAGATGTCACAGGCTCTGTAGTCAGACCTGTACCTATATAATGCAACAGCACGATGGCATCATCGCTGCCAGGGAATGAACCCTTGTCGACGGACAGGTCGACAGTGACATCCTTTGCGGCAACCCTGTCAAGATTTATACGGAACAGACATCTCAGCACACCGTCATCCCAGCCAGGATAGAGCACAGAACCGTCAACTTTGTGCTCGAGACGGAATCCACCTTCAGGAACAGTAAACTCACCGTCCATCTTGACATTTACTTCTCCAAGAGTGAGAGGCTTGTAGACAGACATCTGCAGAGGAGTCGTGTCAAACTCCACCCTTGCATCGGAATGAGACCCGTTCTCTTCGTCATTGTTGATATACAACTTGATTTCGTAGGTATATTCATTAACCACAGTCTCAAACGCAGCGTCAAGGTCTGTAACGGTCATGGTCATGACATCGGACTCTGTCGCATTGGCCGGAATTGTCAGAGATGCATCCGCTACAGGGCTGCCGCCAAACGTAAATGCATCTTTGGCTGGCTGTTTGCCGCCTGGACCGTAATACGGATCGAATTTTATGACTACATCCTTGTCCACCGGCTTGTCTATGACAGCCTTGAAATCATAACTGAATGAGCCTTCCAATACATCGCCCCCCTCAGGGTAAGTGAGATTGAATTTATTGTCCGATGACACCTGGACAAGTTTCACTATAGGGAGGACAAGTTTGGCCATCGCCACTTCCGCCTTGACATAACTTGTCTCATTTGCTTCGACAGAAGCGCCATCAGGCATTGTCCCGAGGCTCACCTTGACCTCGTATTCTTTTGCCGGGCCGTTGGTGACAAATGCATCCTTCTCGACAGTCACTGTAACAGGGGCGGATTCCGTCTCCCCGGCCTTGACAGTTACAGTCTCCGGATCCAGATGGATACTCTCTACATCTATATCAGCACACTCAGATCCGAAAACAAACTCCAGATCCCTCTTGTACGTCTTGTCCATGACTACCTTGAACTGGAATGTCACGTCATCTCCAGTGGCGGTACCGTCGGCATTCTGCTGGAGGTCGAACTCCAGTTTCTCCTGACCTTCCGGCAGCAGGAGCTGAAGGGAGACAAGAGCATCCTCAGGAAGGGTCTTCTTTCTCTTTGTGACTGTAGCCACAAGTGACTCATGGCCAACTTCAATCCTTGTATCATCAGTGGTCTCTGAAATATAGACAGCAAGGTTGAATGTCTTCTGGGCATCCTCCTCGCCGAATACGGACAGGTCAGAGACACTCACAGTGACCTTGTCCGATGTCGTCTCCCCGGCAGCGATGGTGACCGACTCCTGACTGAGTTTGACAGCCTCCGAGTCTTCATCGTTCAAGGAAGTGGCGAATGACACAGTCACATCGTTGTCTGCCACCTTGGAGAGAATCGCAGAGAACTCGAACTCGATACCCTTGCCATCCTCGTATGACACGCCCTCGTCATTGTGGAGCAAAGTAAAAGTCATATCATCTATTGAACCCAGAGAGACCAGAACCGGCTCTGGAGATGGAGACTTCACGAAGACTTCCTCTTTCTTCGAACAGGACAGGAGCGTCAGCCCTGTCATCAGTACAACTGCAAAAAGAAGCAGATAATTTCTCATAAACCCGTTAATTTTGATAGAGTTACAGTTCGTCATAAAACTTTTTCCGAGATTGCCGGTCTAATGGGGAATACGACAAAATCAGAGATACGTCCGCCAAATTTATAATGATTTTGCAGATTTACAAAAACTTTCAGCAAGATTACCTGCTATTTTTCCGATATTCGGCCGGAGATGTACCCATATATTTTTTGAAAAACTTGGAAAATGCCGCCTGATCGGAAAAATGCAGGATGTCTGAGACCTGCTGCACAAGCATGTCATCATTCTGCAGCAACTGCACCGCCAGGGCAAGCACCTCTCCGGCAATTATCTGATGGGGAGACTTGCCGGTATTCTCCTTGATGACCCTGGACAGATGTTTCGGGGTCACACACAGTTCCCTGGCATAGAAAGACACCTCCCTGTTTTCAAGGAAATTCTTCCATACGAGTTCCATGAAGCCGGAAATGAGGCTGTCCTTTTTTTTCATGCCGCCCTGTGGCCTGGAAGGGCGGATATCATATTTATTCAGGACTATATTGCTGAGATTGAGAGAAAATGCCTTGAAATACACCTTTACAAGTTCCTCCCTGTACCGGTGCCCCTTATCACTGACGGCTCCGGCGACAAGAGCCGCCTGCCTTGACAATATTTCCGCCTCTGCTTCCTGAAGATGCATTACAGGCTCCGTAAGGATTCTAAGGATATAGTTCTGGATGTCCGGGACCACCCCCTGCAGCGAATCCATTATGAATTTTCTTGTAGTCACCATACACACTATACGCACGTGCGGGTCCGGTACGCCGAAGCACACGCGAGTCCCCTCAAGAATATCGACAAAGTCATTTTCCCTGACAACGGCAGGATTCCCGTTTATTTTCATTGTCAGGACACCGCCATGCAGCATCAGCAGAAGACGGCAGCCGATGATATTATATCCGGCCAGCCTCCTGATACCGTCAGTATCAAGAAAGATAAAACTGTCGCCAAGACGGCACGAGTCAGGCACGAGTGCCGGGATTTGTTGAAGGCCTACGTGTTTCATAAATTATGGCACAATTTCTGTTGAAAGATGTCGCATTTTGACAAATAGTAAATTATAATATAGGTATTGCCGATTTAATGCGATTTTTGGACAAATTTAAAAGAAAATTGCACAAGTCAAAAGAAAAAGTATGTGATAATTTTGTGCCCGCATTTATTAGGAAAAAATATAGTAGAGAAGACATGAAAGGTTTAAATGTAATCACAATCGGCCTGTGCCTGTTCATGGGCATGACATCATGCAAGCAGCAGACAGCACAGCAGCCGATGGCCAGCACTTATCCGCTTATGACGCTGGCTCCGGAAGACAGGACTCTCACAGTGAGTTATACTGCTGTGATTGAAGGAAAACAGGATGTGGAAATCAGACCTCAGGTTTCCGGTTTCGTGACAGACGTTCTCGTGAAGGAGGGCGCGAAAGTAAGAAAAGGTGAGACTCTTTTCATCATTGACACAATTCCATACGCCGCCACATATCAGCAGGCAAAAGCGGCTGTAGCCACAGCAGAGGCCCAGATGGCAACTGCCAGACTCACACTCGAGGGAGACGAGGAACTCTACAGGGAAAAGGTGATTTCAGACTTCCAGTTGCAGACCACCCGGAATACTTACAACACTGCAGTAGCAGCCCTTGCACAGGCACGTGCACAGGAAGCCAGTGCGGCAAACAACCTGTCTTTCGCCAAGGTGACAAGCCCTGTCGACGGAGTTGCCGGGATGACTTCAGTGCGTGTCGGCGCCCTTGTAAGCGCGTCAATGGCAGAGCCGCTCATCAATGTGACTGACAATTCGCAGATGTACGTATATTTCTCTCTCCCGGAGAAAGAAGTGCTCGGGCTCACGAGACAGTACGGCTCTATCGACAAGACCCTTGCCGCATATCCGGCCGTATCCCTGACTCTGAACGACGGAAGCCTCTATGAGAATGAAGGGAAAATCGACGTGATAAGCCGTATGGTGGACAAGGCGACAGGGACTGTCAGCCTCAGGGCCGTATTCAGCAATCCCGACGGAAGGCTCATGAGCGGAGGCTCGGCCAACATCAACATCCCTTACACCAGGACAGGGGTAATCGTGATCCCGCAGGAAGCCACTTTTGAAATCCAGGACAAGATTTTCACATACAAGGTCGTGGACGGCAAGGCAGCATCCACCCAGATCAAAGTCTTCAAGATCAATAACGGAAGAGAATACATCGTGGAAGAGGGGCTGAACGAGGGAGATGTGATAGTAGCGAAAGGCGCAGGCCTTCTCAGGGAAGGCACTCCTGTTGCGGCAGCGCCGTCAGTTGACAAAGCAACAAACGAAGGAGAATAAGCATGAATCTCAAGACATTTATTGACAGGCCGATCCTGTCTCTCGTCATATCGGTTTTCATAGTGATGGTGGGTATGATCGGGCTCGCCGTGCTCCCGATCGAGCAATATCCGGACATTGCCCCGCCTACCATCAGGGTCAGCACCACATACAGCGGAGCAAACGCTGCAGCAGTACAGAACAGTGTGATTGTGCCTCTTGAGGAGGCCATCAACGGTGTGGAGAACATGACCTACATGACCTCAGAAGCCAGCAACACAGGGTCAGCCTCCATCTCAGTATATTTCAAGCAGGGCGTAGACCCTGACATGGCGGCAGTCAATGTGCAGAACCGTGTCTCCAGGGCACAGTCGCTGCTTCCGGCAGAGGTAACCCGTGTGGGTGTCGAGACCATGAAGCGCCAGAGCAGTACGCTGAAAGTGTTCGCCCTCGCGAGCCCGGACGGGACATACGATGAGACATTCCTCACCAACTATCTGAGCATCAATATCAAGCCAGAGATACAGCGTATCTCCGGAGTCGGAGAGGCGAATGTAATGGGCGGTGACTACGCAATGCGTATATGGATGAAACCTGACGTGATGGCCCAGTACGGGCTGCAGCCGTCCGACATCATATCTGCATTGTCGGCACAGAACATAGAGGCATCAACCGGTTCAATCGGTGAAGACTCTAAGAATGTGTTCCAGTACACACTCAAATACAAGGGACGCCTTACTGAAGAAGCCGAATTCGGAGAAATCGTACTCAGGGCGTACGAGGATGGACGCACACTGAAACTCAAGGATGTGGCAGACATCAAACTCGGCTCGCAGTCATATTCATTTGAAGGCCGTGTGAAGGGAGCCCCTGGCGTGACCATGATGATCAACCAGACTGCAGGAAGTAACGCCAACGAAATCATCGAGGCCGTTGACGCATACCTTGCAGAAGCGGCAAAAGACCTCCCGGCAGGGACAGAGTTCGTGGACATCATGAGTACCAAGGACTTCCTCGATGCATCCATCCATGAGGTCATCAAGACCCTGCTCGAGGCCATACTCCTTGTCGTACTGGTCGTATATGTGTTCCTCCAGAACGTGAGGTCCACCATCATCCCGACAATCAGTATTTTCGTAGCCCTCATCGGTACGTTCGCATTCCTCGTTGTGGCGGGATTCTCCATCAACCTACTGACACTGTTTGCTCTCGTGCTGGCTATCGGTACCATAGTCGACGATGCGATCATTGTCGTCGAGGCGGTACAGGTGAAATTCGACGAAGGCTATCAGTCTGCATACAAGGCATCAGTGGACGGCGTGACCAATGTATCGTCCGCCATTATCACTGCGACTCTCGTGTTCATGGCCGTATTCATCCCGGTATCATTCATGGGAGGTACATCGGGAGTGTTCTACAAGCAGTTCGGTCTCACCATGGCCGTGTCTGTGGGCCTTTCCGCCGTCAACTCGCTTACGCTGTCCCCTGCGCTCTGTGCGCTTCTCCTGAAACCTAATGAGATAGTGGCTCCGGGAGAAAAGCCGAAGCAGTTCTCGACAAGATTCCGTATCGCGTTCGAATCCGGATTCGGCAGACTCGTCCAGAAATACAAGTTCGCCGCTGCATTCTTCATAAGGAACAAATGGGTGACAGGACTGTGCTTCCTTGCCGCCATAGGCATACTCATGTACCTGATGAGCACCACCAAGACCAGTCTGGTGCCTAACGAAGATACAGGCTCGCTCTTCATAAGCGTGGATGCCCCTGCAGGAAGTACACTTACCGAGACCAATGCAATCCTGACAGAAATGCAGAAATGCATCCAGGATATCCCTGAGATAAGGACATTCAACCAGGTGGCAGGCTTTTCATTTGCCGGAAGCGGTGCATCCCACGGCATGATGATGGTCAAACTCCAGCCTTGGGACATGCGTCCGGACAAGGACCAGAGCAACACGGCGGTAATGAACAAGATATATGCGAGGACTGCCGGCATAAAGAATGCCCAGATATTCATCTTCGCTCCGCCTATGATATCCGGCTACGGTACTGGTAACAGTTTCTCTGTCGACCTCCAGGACCGCTCGGGTAAAGGTATAGAGGCTCTCAACGAGGTGACACATGAAGTGATTGCGGCACTTAACCAGAGGCCGGAAATCCAGATGGCATACACTTCATTCAGTACACAGTTCCCTCAGTATACTGTGGATGTCGACGCTGCAAAATGCCTCAGGGCAGGCACGACAGCCGACCAGGTGCTGAGCGTGATGCAGGGCTACCTCGGAAGTTACTATGCATCCAACTTCAACAGGTTCACAAAACTGTACCGCGTCATCCTCCAGGCCCGTCCTGAAGACCGCGACCAGATACAGTCTCTGGACAACATCTATGTCAAGACAGCATCAGGTATGGCTCCTGTCAGCCAGTTCGTGACGCTTACCAAGTCTTACGGGGCGGAAATCCTCAACAGGTTCAACCTGTTCCCGTCAATCACTGTGATGGGTATGCCGAACGAGGGCTACAGTTCCGGAGATGTCATCAACGCAGTACAGGAAGTGTCCGCAGAGGTGCTCCCGACAGGATTCGGCTACGAATTCTCAGGCATGACACGTGAGGAAGCCCAGTTGGCAGAGTCACATACGACGACCATCATATATATGATATGTATCATCTTCATCTACCTGATCCTCTGCGGCCTGTATGAAAGTTTCTTCCTGCCGCTCGCAGTCATATGCTCCGTACCGTTCGGGCTTATGGGAAGTTTCCTCTTCTCAAGATGGTGGGGCATCGAGAGCAACATCTACATGCAGGTGGGTATAGTCATGCTGATAGGTCTCCTTGCGAAGACGGCTATTCTTATCACGGAATATGCGGTAGAAAGGAGAAAGATGGGCATGTCACTCAGCCACTCGGCAATATCAGCCGCAGGTGTGCGACTCAGGCCTATCCTCATGACCGTGATGACGATGATATTCGGTATGCTTCCTCTTGTAGTGGCATCCGGTGTCGGCGCCAACGGCTACCGTTCACTCGGTGTCGGTGTTGTAGGAGGACTTATCATCGGTTCAATAGCCCTGCTGTTCATAACACCTACATTCTTCGTGATATTCCAGTATATTGAAGAGAAAGTGATGGGCAAAAGAAAGGAGGAAAGAGCATAATGAAAAAATCACTATATGCGGCTGCAGGACGGGCAATGCTCGTGGCAGCCATGATAATGATGCTGAGCAGCTGCTCAATATACCGCAAATACCACAGGCCGGAGAACCTGCCGACGGACAGTCTCTACAGGGCTGAACTCGTGCCTGAGGCACAGGAGACGACAGAACCGGACACAAACTCCCTCGGCTACATGTCATGGGAAGAACTTTTCACGGATCCGTGTCTCCAGGCCCTCATCAGGCAGGGGCTCGACAACAATGTCGACCTGCAGAGCGCCATCCTCAGGGTAGAACAGGCCAAAGCGCAACTTTCTGCATCGAAATGGGCATACGCACCGTCTCTGAACCTTACTCCACAGGGCGGGCTGAACAGCATTGACGCAGGAAAGCCGGCATGGACATACAATCTGGGCGGTGCCGTCTCCTGGGACATAGACCTCTTCGGCTCCCTTCTGAATGCAAAACGCGGGGCACAGGCCACACTCCTGCAGCAGCAGGCCTATCAGCAGGCCGTAAGGTCGCAGATTATCGCCACTATAGCCAACACATATTTCTCTCTTCTGATGCTTGATGACCAGGTGGCAATCAGCGGGGAAAATGTCAGGATATTTGAAGAGCAGGTCAGGACAATGGAGGCAATGCTGAAAACCGGCAAGACCACCGAGAATGCCGTCACACAGGCAAGGGCAAATCTCTATGGGCTTGAGGCTTCATACGCATCGCTTCTCCAGCAGCAGAAAGAGACAGAAAATGCTCTCTGCTCCCTGCTTGGCCAGCCTTCAATGACCATAGTAAGGGGAAAACTTTCCGGACAGACTGTACCGGAGGAAATCAGCGTGGGGATTCCTCTCCAGTTGCTTTCCAACAGGCCGGATGTCTACCAGGCGGAGATGGCTCTTGCCAGTGCATACTATACGACAAATCAGGCGAGATCCGCTTTCTATCCGAGCATCAATCTCTCCGGCAGTGCAGGATGGACCAACAGTCTCGGACAGGCAATAGCCAATCCGGCAGGATGGCTGCTCTCCGCCCTCGGACAGTTGACAATGCCGATTTTCAACCATGGACAACTGAGGGCCAACCTGAAAGTGAGCAAGGCGGAAGAGGAGATAGCAATGCTTAACTACCGTCAGGCCCTGCTGAATGCCGGAGAACAGGTAAACAACGCCCTGTATGCAGTGGAAATATCCGAGGAGATGTACAACAAGCACATGTCACAGGTAAAAGACCTCGAAAGGACAGTAAAGACTTCCGAACTGCTCTATGAAAGGTCTACCGGGACCTACCTTGAACTCCTCTCTGCACGCCAGGCCCTGCTGAGTGCACAATTGAACGCTGTATCAGACCAGTTCACAAGACTGCAGTCCGTAGTGAGCCTCTACCAGGCTCTCGGCGGAGGCAAGGAATAAGGCAAGTTAAATGCAAATTTTTTCGGATTTACCTCCGTTTATTGAGGGGATGACTCAAAAGTGCAAGTCATCCCCTTTCTCATTGTTTTTCCGGCCGTAAATGTCCGGCCTTTGGGAGATTCAGATTGGCCGGCTTTGCTTTCGGAATGCCACCGGGAAAAGCCGTTTTACCGCATCTGGAGAGCCTGACGAACACAGGAGGATATTGTCACACGGGACAAAAGAATGCACGGCAGCAGATGAGCCGTCAGGCATACAGCATGACATACTTCCAGGCATGAAAGCAGGAGAGGCAGGAAGAGGCTGATGAAGGAGGCCTTCATCCTGCATGACCTCGACAAGGTGATGTGCAACGGCTGGTGCCGGGTCTATGACAGAGACAGACGGTCCTGCAACCTGTCTGATAACATCGATTAGAAAAGGATAATGAGTACATCCAAGAACGATTACATCCGCTCCTGCATCCAGAAGTGGCTGAAGGCTGGCGCGGACTGTCTTTTCAGCAACTGCTCCGGAGACGCAGCCGCTTTCTACAAGTTCCACAAAGCCCTCACCTACATGTTCAACGACTTCCACTTCACCGGAATAGACATCCCTTGTGCGGCGGTACTTCTGCCCGCTGAGAGTCCCTGCAGTGGCAAGGACACCGATGACCCCCGTCTTCGTCAACATCGCAGCAGGCTTCACTGCCGGTTCCATACCAATAAACCGGACGCAGTCATGGCGTCCGGCTGAAAGGTCAAGGATATGTTCACGCATCGGAACAGACCGGTCAGGAGAAGAATATTCTTCCCTGAGGGTACTGATAGATGCTGCAGTGGCCGTATTACAGGCAACCACTATGATGTCTGCCCCCTGGGACAGAAGGAAATCCGTGATACTGCGTGCCCTGAATATGATGAAGTCGCGCGGCTTGTCTCCGTACGGGCAGAAGGCATTGTCCGCAAAATAGATATACCCTGCCTCTGGAAGAGTCCTGTAAATCTCCCGGAATACGGACAAGCCGCCGGCTCCTGAGTCAAATATGCCTATTGTCGGCATAAGGACTACAGAAATTTCTTCACAGAACCTGTTTCGGACTTAAGCGGGAGATCTGCCTCTGCCCTGACATCTTCAGGAATAGAGCGCCTGTCATATACACTTACATCAGCGGAAGCAGAGCCGACAACAGTCATGGTGAGACTGTTCCCGTCACTGCTGATAGAGTAACTGTATGTCTCTGTCTTGTCACCGTCACTGTAAGTGCCTGAAAAGACGTTGTCCTCAGCAGTAAAAGTCCCTGTATAAAGTCTGTATACCGGTTCCTCCAATTGCTGGTACATATTGAAAGTCCCGTCGGCATTCAATTCCAGATACACGCCAAAGTCCTCGGCTGGAGCATGACCGATCCATCTGACAAGTTGCCATTCACCGGTAATCCCCTTTTCAACGGCAGGCGCAGATGAGTCCTTTGAACAGCCAATGCATGCCGCCATGACGGCTGCAGCAAATATTATGTAAATGAATTTTTTCATCTGATTCAGTTTATTTTTTATAACCATCCACCGTTTGACGCCCCGTTGTCGCGGACGATGACTGCAAACTCCTTAGTAACTTCCATACCTCCGAGAATCGCCTCCGAGCCAGGCCTGTTGCCACCGGCAATAGCCGTCACTTTGATATGTCCTACTCCAGGCTTTGTACACTTGATCCTCAACTGGCCGTTTTCCATCACCGGTCTGGTAGGCATTCCGAGATTTACGAGGACATCATCATCCGGCTGGCCAAACTCATCCACCATTTCCACACCTGTATATGTAAGATCCGCAGCGGAACCTCCGAAATATTGGGTCAGGGTGATGGTCTCCACCTTGTCAGTAGAAATCTTGAGACAAGGGGTGCCCTTAAGTTGCATGAGCAACTGGTATGCATCGATAAGGCCGATGCCCATCTTGCCCTTGTAGTTGTCGAGGTTCATTGTCCCCTTGTTGCCTTCCAGCCGTGAATCGATGTCATTGACAGATGTAAGCAGCATGGATTTGAAAGTCTCCTTGTCTATCTCTATGTTGTTCTCGCAGGCGTAAGAAAGTCCGAGGGCAGCCACTCCGGACACATGCGGACACGCCATTGATGTACCCTGCATGTAACCGTAGTCGCTTCCGTTCACTTCAGACACGAGAGTTGAAAGGACACCTGCCTTTTCAGCCCCTGAATGACCTGTTGTCTCACCACCCGGAGCCGCAATATTACATCCCGGGCCATAATTGGTGTAATAGGCCGGCAGACCGTCAGGACCTACTGCAGTCACTGAAATACAGTCATGATAGCCGCCAGGGAAATTGGATCTCGACAGGTTCTCGTTGCCGGCAGCATATATCGCAATTCCACCGCCGTCAGAGAAAATCGTACATGTATTACCGCCACCGGCAGTACCTGCAGGATTCATGAAGTAGTCAAGGGCTTCCCTCTCAAGCGGAGCCGTCTGCATATAATCCCTTTCGGACTCAAGGTCAGTCCTGTTGAATCCGTATGAGCACTGTAAGATTGCAGCACCATGGTCAGCAGCATATTTAATTGCACTGGACACGGACTGGTCAGTAGATGAGGCTCCCGCCGAGAATACCTGGCAGGACATGATTTTCACACCGCTGTCCGGCGTGCCGTCACCTCCAGCCACTCCGGCCACTCCGGTTGCGTTGTTATTGACAGCCGCAATAGTACCGGCGACATGGGTCCCGTGACCTGAGTCTGTCTCTTTCTGGCCGAAATTGTTGGTGGTCTCCTTGTCCCATGTAATCGGGCCATTGTCGGCAAAGTTCCACCCGTGGATGTCCTGACCGTTATACGGGGCCTCCATTGTAGGAGATTCATTCGTCCACATGTTGGCAGCAAGGTCAGGATGAGTATACTTTACGCCTTCGTCTATCACTGCAACTCTCACACGAGGATCGCCGTCAGTGAGTTTCCATGCATTTACTACATTGATATCAATACCTCTGCGGGCTGTCGAGGAGACTGCCTGATCGGCGTTGTTGATATAATGCCACTGCCATGATATCTGAGGGTCGTTGAAATCAGACTCTACAATGAGCGAAGAACGGGTCACAGGCCCTGGAATATCCCCATCAAAAGGGACGGCCTCACCGGCAAAACATTTCTCCACCTTCTTGTTGAACTGGATAGTGGAAATCTCTGCGACCTGGGCAAGCATGGATGCAGCCTCGTCAAGGTTCTGGCTCTTGTCAAACCCCACTCTGTACCATCTGTGCAGGCCAGCAGCCCTTGTATTGGCCTCGAACTTCTCAGTTTTCGGGAAGACCCTCTCAAGAGAGGTCACCTCGAGTCCTGCGAGAATCTCATCAACAGAGGCAATACCGGACCTGGTAGCCGGAGCACCGGACTTGGTTGTCATGGATGCTGTCTGCTCGAGATAAGGGATGGCTTCATTGCAGAACTTCGCAATCAGGACTCCCTCCTCTGCATTTTCTGATGTATTGCAAATCTTTTCTGACACCTTCTGTCCGGCATCCGGAACAGAAGGGTCGTTCAAACGTTCTGCTGTACATGATACGAGCAAAATCGCGGCCAGTGTCAGAAATCTGTTTGTGTATCTCATTTTCATTTTGTCAGATATTATTCAGTTACAGTGATTTTGTCTTGACATCTATCCTTGTCACAGCACCGGTCCCGGATGAAGCCCTGCTGGCAGGATATACCTGGACATTGCAGGAGGCCGGTCTGAGTGCCGGAGCGGATGCCGGCATCGGATCAGAGACAAGGTTGACAGGCATATCCGTGTCGACAACTCCGCCGCCCGGGTTCATGCTGAACTCAGGGAGTTCTACATAATTGCCAGGAGTGAAGCCTTTCACGGCCTTGCTGCGGATAGCAGCCATCCTTTCAATGGCAGCACTGGTGGCGCTGTCCTTGTTCATGTCCACTGCAGGATCTACAAGCATCATGTCCATGTAAAGACCGTACAGAGTGTTTGTAGAGCCGACGAACAGATACGTAAAATTGTAACCGTACTGGGCCAGGAAAGACTGTGAAGGGACACAATACAGATAGCCGTCATCAACCGCACCGAGATACATGAAGTAACTTCCGTTGTAGATGCTCATTGAGCCGTCATCAGGAATGAATCCGTATATTACAGTCTCGCCGTTATATACTCCGTCAGTATCCGGAGAAATCGAGCCGAGTTCTACTGCACCCTTATATCCTTGTGATGAAGTAGGCATATAGAAGCCTATCATTTCTCCACCTGACTCGAACTCTATTCCGCCCATACCCTTTATGCTGAAGTATGAGCCTTCTCCACCCTCGACATAATAGTCCTTGAATTCAACCTGGCCTATCTTCTTACGCTCGAGGTTGACATTGTCCATGTCGGCAAGGTTGACGGCATAGTAATTCCACTTGGTCGACTTAAGTTTTTCCTGCGTAGGCTGCTCGTCAAGGAAGTCTTCGTAGTAGTATACTTCAAGACCAGGATTGAATACGCCTTCTGTATGGATCTCTTTCGTCATGAGTTTTGTCTGGAAACCATTGGATGCCCTGAGAATGAGGACATAGTCATTATCCCCGTTCAGGCCGTCGAACATCACGCTGAAATGACCGTCATTGAGGCTGACAAGCTGCGAAGAAGTGAAACTGATTCCCTGCTCGTCGAGCACCTCATTCAACTTGGCGTTATCAAAGCCGTTCACCCTTCTCTTCCAGAAGAGTCCGTAGGTGACTGACTCGATTTCCTCTCCATACGCCCAGAACTTGGTGGAGTTTTCCTTAGTCAGGCCCTGGCCCTTATATTCGTCAGTCAATTCCAGACCGAAATCAAGAATGAAGTCCTTGTCACCGTCATTCTTGAGGTATCCGAATGTCACATACTCATAGTCCTGCATAGAGTCAGTCTCATCGTACACGCAGCCTATGAGGGTATATTTCTTGGCTGTCTCCTCAAGGTCCTTGATCTCAATCGTGTATTTATTTTCTTGAACATCGATTACCTTGATTTCCTTATCACCGCTATCCTTGGCAGCATCAAGTTCCTGGGCCTGAAGGCTGGCAGCACCTGCATCAAGGGCACCTTCGTAGACCTTGTATCTGAACTTAGTCACATCGTTGCCGAAAGAGGCATCAACCTTGACTACACCGCCTGAGGACTCATGCCCTGTCAGTGTCACAGAATAATCCTTCTCAACAGCACCCGGCAGCATGATGCGGAGCATGCCCTGAAGATTGGCTGATCCAAACATGCCGGAATTGCCGGAAAACTCCACAAGAATACTCTGTGGCGGGAAAGTGATGATATTGTCTTCAAGTGTACCGTACTGCGCGGTGGACTCGTCAATCTGGAAATTCTCCGGGACTTCAGAGCCTATGCTCAGTTCGCCGTCCTCAGTTACGAGGGTAATACCTGTCGACTGGTACGGGATGTACACTTTATTCGGGTCTGTCGCATCGACCTCTGTCCAGAGATCACGTCCGGTGAACGAGAGGTTCTGCCCTCCGACAAGAGCCTTGAGAAGATCCTCTCCGTAAACCTTCATCCTGTAATATCCTTTAGCGCCTTCACGCTCATATATCGGCATCTCAACCTCAGGATAAGGGTTGAATCCCTCGACATCCACCATATAGACATCGCTGAAAATCTCGTCACGCCACTTTCCTGTAGTCTCGCCGTTCGGGCCTATCACCTGTTCCCAGTCTGCACAGATGACAGAGAATGAAAGATTGGTGGAACGGGTTCCATAGATGGAGATGTATCTTGTATCTTCGATGCTGATTGAGCATGAATATCTTACCCCCGTTTCGACATCCGGGAAAGACACCTTGAATTCGGTCTCGGTCTCGCCCGGCCCGAAAACGATGTCCTCAATCTCGAATATCTCATCCGGATCGATTGCCACATCATCTTCCTTTGTCGCAGACACTTTCACCGGGACAACGATTGCCTCGGTGCCGTTGGTTCTGCGGACCTTGTATTTTATTTCCCTCGGGTCTGCAGAAGAGATGTCAATTCTTGTCGTTGCTGTCTGATTAGGGAAATAGACGCCGTAGTTGTCGGCATTGTCTCCCTGGCCACGCTCATAGAGTTCCTCCTCGGCACATCCGGTCGAGATGGCAGCCGCCAGCAATACAGGCAGGATGTATATTGATTTCCTAAATATGTTCATCTTCAAGAATTTTTAATATTTGAAACGTCAACTATTTCCAGAGATCTACAAGACCTGATGGGTCAGGGTTGTTCTGTGTGGCAATCACAGGGTTGTTCTGTGTCTCGCCACGGGTGATGACAATATTCCAGTAAGGAGCGCGTCCGTCGACATTGAGCCTGTAGGAAGCAGGGGCGTTGGTATTGACATAGCCTCTCTTTACAGACATGTTCAGACGCTTCATGTCGAACATTATGATACCTTCTCCCCAGAACTCGATACGCTTCTGGAGCATCAGTTCGTTGAGGAAGCCCTGAAGAGTAAGGGACTTCGCAGAACAATCGTACTGTACTCCATTCATCATGCGGTATGAAGTCATGAAGTCATTGAGGAGCCTGATGCCTTCGTCCAATTTTCCAGCCTGGGCGACAGCCTCTGCCTCTATGAAATACATTTCCTCTACCCTCATGCAGCAATGGTCAGCGGCACCGCCGGTAGCATAGTTCTCGTATGCGCCTCCGGCCGGACGGAACTTGATGTTGGCGTAATCCTTGAGCGAATTTGCAAAATATTCGTCAGCATCGTCGCGGCAACTCTTGTAGTCATAACTGTTGCGGTCCGGGTCAAGCCATGAGTGGCGGCGGAAGTCATACGTGTTGATACTGTTGTATGTATTGCTGTTGATACCTCTTCCGCAGGAGTAGTCGGACCATTCGTTCTCGTTGCTCATGTGAGCCGTGAAGCAGAACAGGTTCGACACGCTTTCTGTCGGGAGGGAAACCCCCCATATCCAGGCATTGTTGGATTTGGCGTTGTTGAAGCCGTTGGTCGGGTCTTCCCACTGGGCCTGGGTAAGAGGAGAACATCCGCTCGTAGTTATTGCAAGACGTGCATATTCTGCAGCCTTTCCAAAAGCCTCCACTGAAGCCGCGTCATCACCTTTATCCGCAAATGCAGACCCTCTCTCAAGATAGGCCCTGGCCTTCATTCCATACACAAAAGCAAGACTGATGGTATACTTGTCAGTAGCAGTGTATGTGATGAGAAGATCCTCCGCCATCTCAAGATCAGGGAATATCACCTTGTCATAAACTTCATCCACAGTTGCACGCGGATTGTTCTTGGCCTGCGCCTCGGTAGTGTTCGGAAGCACGATAGGCACTCCGAGCCCCTTGATATTGTCAGGCACCGTGTATTTGGCGACTCCCGTCACCTCCTTGGCCTCATACAGCCTGACGAGATCGAAATAGAACATCGCACGGTATGCATAAGCAAACCCGAGATATGCTTTTTCGGTAGGGTCGATTGCGTTGATGTCAGTAGCATCAATCTGGCCGATGACACTGTTTGCCATCATTATCCATGTATAGTAGTTGTCCCATGTAAGGGCGCCTACCGCATAGTCGGAACCCAGGGAAACATTCGTACCCCACTGGGTAAACCAGTCGTATGCTATATTTCCGGTCACTACCAGATCACCGGTCATCGATTCGGTTGCAAGGTGTATGGCAGGCAGGGAGAAATCCCATGCTGCACCCTGGTTTGCATAGCCGGTAGAGCCAGCCTGAACAAGAGCAGCCGGTATACCGCGAATCGTAGTCTCAAGAGATACCTGATCCTTGATCGCCACATCCGTCGGTGTAGCCTCCTTGATACAGCCTGTAGCGAACAGGAGGAGAACCGCGGCAGCAGCTGATATTTTGAAAATATTGTTCATATGATACGGATTCATTTGATTGTTAGAACTGAATATTTATACCTCCTGATATCGTCCTCACTGGGGAGTAGCCGGCCTGAGTCGTTGAACCGGTGTAAGAAGACCTCGGGTCAAAGCCCATCCTTCTTGACCAGTAGTAGACATTTTCACAGGCGAGATAGAGACGGAGCCGCTCTATCTTGCACTTGCGGGTCCATTTTGCCGGGAAAGTATATCCAAAATTGATATTCTGGAGATTGAGATAACTTGCATCCATCAGGAACCTGTCCGAATTGGCATTCTGATCCTGGTCCTCATACTGAAGACGCGGGATATCGGATGATGTATTTGTCGGGCTCCAGGCCTTGAGAATATCCTTGTGCCAGTTCATACCGGTAGACCTGTTGGCCGGAGAATACATGGCCGCAGCATAACCGGAGTCATAAGCGAGGCCTCCTATCTGGTAGGAGAACGCTATGCTGAAATCAAATCCGTAGAAACTGAGGCTTGTCCCGAAACCTCCGTAAAGATCAGGGATAGGGTTGCCGCAAAGGTAGTCTGTTGCATCTTCATACTCCGAAGTGCGGACACGCCTGCCGGTAAGGTTGCCGGCATCGTCCTTCTCGTCCATCCACCAGGTGGAAAGTCCCTCCTCGTTCACACCTGCATACTTAGGCATGTAGAATGTGTACATTGACAGCCCCTCACCGTAGAAATTGGTGCCGCTGACATAACCGTAATAGCCTTCGACCTGGGTCGTGCGCCTCTCTTCCGGAAGCCTGACGATCTTGTTGCGGAGGTGGGTCATGTTGAGGTTGATGTCCCACTGGATATTCTGGGTGCTTATCGGGGTAAAGTTAAGTTCGATTTCCAGACCGCTGTTGCGCATGTCGCCGACATTGGCATAGTACGAAGAATATCCCATTGAAGGGGCTACAGGGAATGCAAAGAGCATATCGGTGGTCAGACGGTAGAAATACTCGATGCCTCCGAAGATACGCCCTTTAAGGAAGCCGAACTCAAAACCGGTGTTGAAGTTGGTGTTGGTCTCCCAGGTGATGTTCTCTGCACCCTTGCCGCTGAAGACTGTTGAGACTTCCCCGTTGGCGTTCTGGATGAGATATGTGTCTACATAGCGGAAATTACCGATGTTGTCGTTACCCTGGGAACCGATGGATGCCTTGAACTTGAGGTTGTCGAGCCAGTCCCTTGTACTTTCCATAAACGGTTCACGGGTGATAATCCATGCTCCTCCGAGAGACCAGAAATTACCCCAGCGGTGATCCGGATGGAACCTCGATGATGCGTCGCGGCGGAAAGATGCCGAGAAGAAATATTTGTCTGACCAGTCGTACATGGCCCTCGCGAAATATCCTTCATTGAAATATTCCCCTCTTGCCGAATATGCCTGCTGGCCGTCGATGATGGCGCCTGCAAGTTCATCGTTTTCCTGGGTGAGCATATGGTTCTTGGTGGCAGACAGAGTATATGAAATGGAACTGTAGTACTCGTGTCCGACCATCACGTTGATATTGTGCTTATTGATTCTCTTGGTATAGTTGAGAATCTGCTGGGTGTTGAAATCGAACTGGCGTCCATGCCCTTTCGAGATAAGTCCTTCCTCGCTTGCGAACTGTCCGAAGTAAGGGTTCTTGATCGATGTCGAACGTGTTTCGTCGAGGGAGACACCGGCATTGATAGTGAACTTGAAGTCCTTGAGGAAAGTTATGTCAAAATAGCCTGTGCCGTTGAAAGCATTACCTTCAGACTCATCAGTGTTGAGCTGGTTCTCTGACACGGCATTGCTGTTCGGGAAGAGAGCCCTCTCCATACCGGCATAGTCACCATAGTCATATCTCATGATGCCTTCATCAGTGTAGAGAATCTGGCCGTCACCGCCTCTCATATACAGAGGATAGATAGGGCCGACCGTAGATGTGAAGGCGAAAATGTTTCCTGAACTTCCGCTCGAACCGCTGTCATCGATACGGTTGTATCTGAAACGGCTGTAGGTGGCATTGACACCCATTTTGAGCCAGCTCTTGGCATCGTAGTCCACTTTCACCCTTGCAGTGATTCTCTCCATGTCCGAATTGTCGACCACTCCCTGATTGCTGAGATATCCGAGAGAGGCGTATACGGAAGTCTTGTCTGTCGAGCCGCCTATACTCAGGTTGTACTCCTGGCGGAGAGAGTTGTGGAAAGCCTCGTCTATCCAGTTGTCCGGACGTATATAGTATTCCTCACCGCCGTATACGATCCTGCGTCCGAGAGTTGCTGCCGGATTGACTTTCCCGTTGATACCGATGAACTGCGATCCTTCAGGTACTGTGAACACCTGGTAGCCGAGACCGCCTGAAGCCGCCGGCAGGGTAAGATTCTCGTTTGCCTTATTGTGCGCAGTCATCACGTCATCCCCGGAATCAAGATAATAGTTCTTGAGGGCGGCATAATGAAGTTCGTAGAACTGTGCCGGATCCTTGATATACTCATAGTCCCTGTCGACACGGCTGTTCACACCCCATTTTGCGTCGAAGTTGATGACTGCGTCGCGTGACTTTGCCTTCTTGGTTGTGACCATCACGACACCGTTTGCACCTCGCGCACCATACAGGGCGTTCGAGGCAGCATCCTTCAGGACTGTCATGCTCTCGATGTCACTCGGGTTGAGATTGTTGAGGTCACCGGAATATGGCATTCCGTCCACAATCCACAGAGGGTCATTTCCTGCATTGAGGGAACTGAACCCCCTGATACGGATCGACGGGCTTGAACCCGGCTGGCCTGAAGAAGTTGTCATCTGCACACCGGCAACCTTACCGGTCAGAGCCGATGCAATATTGGACTGCTGTGTCTTGGCGATGTCATCAGACTTGACGACTGCGGCAGAACCGGTAAAGGCCTCTTTCTTGGCAGTACCGAAAGCCACGACAATGACCTCTTCCAGCAATTCGGAGTCTTCGGCGAGGACAGCATTAATGACTGCACGCCCGTTGACATCAACCACCTGGGTCTGATACCCGATCATTGAGAAGGTAAGTGAGCCGTCAGAGGCCACATCGATAGTATATGCACCATTCTCGTCAGTCATCGTACCGGTTGTGCCTCCGGTCACTTGAATGAACGCACCTATCACCGGCACGCCGGTAATGTCAGTAACTGTTCCGGTCACCTTTACCTGCTGGGCAAAAGCCGTATAGCATCCGCACAGTGCGACCGTCAGCACGATGAGTAGTTTTTTAAACATAAAATATTGAATTACTCTATAATAT
>JADILX010000024.1 GCA_017695025.1 Candidatus Cryptobacteroides excrementavium | reverse complement strand
ATTCAGTACTGTCTTGCACTGACGGTCGACAGGCGGGTTTGACGAGAGCGTTTCGGAAAGCTCGTCCCGTTCCTGCTTCAGACGGGAATAGTTTTCCTTGTATCTGGACACTTCTGCAGCAAGCGCTTCTTTCTCCCTTCTGCTCTGCCTGAGCCTTAATCTGAGTATGTACGCTGTGCCGGACAAAAGGATGACAGAGAATACGGAAACCAATGTGACAAACTCTCTGGTGTTTCTTTCCTTTTCCATCTGCAGCTCTTTCTCGTATCGCTCCTGTATGAACCCTGTATCCTGCTCCGCTATGACAAGGCTCAGGGAATCCGAGAGGAGCGAATAGTTTATATAGTCATCAAGCGCCGCCCTGTAATCTCCGAGCGAAGCGTTCAGTGTGTATGCCACGATATGGTATGCCGGCTCGTCTTTATATTCCGTATGGAGTTCCCGGTATTGTTGTAACGCTGATTCCGACATTTCATACTCTCCGAGATAAGTATAATAGTCCGCGACATCAAGCCATGAAATGTTTTCCGCTCCGGTGGAGGACAGGTATCGGTTTAGTTCGTCTGACAGTCCGGCTCTGTCTCCCTGGTCTTTCTTTATCCTCATTGACTGGATATAGTATGCATTCTTTCGGGTAGTACTTATGCTGTCCAACAAGGTTTTCACTGAATCCAGACAGGCAATGGCTTCGCTGTATTCATCCTGGGCATAGTGCAGGTCACTTGAAAACAGCATCGCTCCCGCATATTTGTCGGCATCTCCTGCATGGAGGTAACACTCTTTCGCTTTGGCATTATATGATTCCGCGTTCACGAAATCAAAAATCTGAATATATATTACGGACATAGCATTATATAAAAGTCCCTTTGCCGTATTCTTTTCATTACCTGACGCTGTCTCCGCCCTGACGAAACTTTCCATCGCCGCCTCGTTGTCCCCTGCGTTCTGGTAGATGCGTCCCTGATAGTAGTATGACTTCAGCCGCTCGTCGGCTGTCCCGTGTCTGCGGTACCAGTCCACGGCGATGTTTATCAGACTGTCATCAGTCACGTCTATATAGCTCTTGTCCAGTGCCATAGAATAGAGCAGGGCGAACTTCGCATTCGCCTCCCGGCCCTGCACGCCGGTTGTAGAAAGAGAGTCAAGGACAGAGAGTGCACTGTCCGGATGTTCGTTTATATAAGACCCGACATCATTCAGTTGCCGGATGACTTTACGGTCTGTGCATGATACCATGCCTGCGGCGAAGGCCAGTATCGTTATTGCTGCAATTATATATCTTTTCATGTCGTATGGTCAGTCTTGATTTTCCGGAAGACAAAAATGGGATTTTTAATGCAGATTTCTCCACTCCGGACTTCGTCCTCCGGTCGAAATGACAATTAAGGCGGCAGGTCTCCGATAAATCATTAAAAGCCATTACACACCTGCAGGAACGGAGATACCTATGAGGTCCGCAGAAAGTCGTCCTTCTACTGCAGGTGTACAGATACAATAGTATAAGGATATGTTTCCGAGTAAAATCTAACAACTTCTTTTGTAGTTTTCCTACGCTGTCTTATTCCTTAATCATCCATTTCATTATAATTGGAACCAGTATTCCGGCTGCAATGGCAGGGATAACAATACCCTTTGGCGGATTTGTCATTAGTTGGAATGAATTTTCGCTATCTTTGAGCCTGTTTTTAATAATTCGCTGACAGATATGAGCAGATTGACTATAGCCGAACTGAAGAATATGCGTGAGTCCGAGGACCATGTAGAGTTCAAGAAGGGAGAGCACGGAAATGTATCCTACAACGGGGCTGACAAGCAGCAGCCGAAGGACCGCCGCCGTTGCATTCTCGGATATGTGACTGCGTTGTGCAATGAGAAAGGAGGGCATCTGGTTATAGGGATGGAAGACAAATACCCTCATAATGTAGTGGGGACTTCGCAGTGTGTAAATGCCGTGGGGCAGCTCGAAAGCGATATTTACAGGGACACAGGAATCCGTCCGGATGTTTATGAACTATATGAGGAGGCTCCGAATGGCAGCAAGAAAAGGGTTCTGGTTATCAGTGTGCCGTCCCGCCCTGTGGGCAAAGTGTTCAAGTTCGAGGATGTGCCGCTTATGCGTGTCGGCGAGGAATTGAAACCGATGGATGACAAGACTTATCTGTCCATTATCCAAGAGCAGGAGCCGGATTTCTCGGAAATGATCTGCCGGGGAGTGCGTTTTGAGGATCTGGACGAGGCGGCGATTGAGCGGTTGAAAGAGAAATACGCCATCAAGCAGAAGAATCCTTCTTTTCGTTCTCTTTCGAACAGGCAGGCACTCAGTGATTTGAAACTTATCGACGGATATGCCGTGACTAACAGTGCGGTGTTGCTTGTTGGCAAGGAAGAGGTGATCGGACGGATATTTCCGCAGGCGAAGGTGATGCTGGAGTACAGGTCTTCCGAATCACAGATTAATTTCGACCGCAGGGTGTCATTTTCAAAGCCTTTCTTTCTGCTGATTGATGAGCTGTGGAATGCCATCAACGAGAGGAACGGTTCTGTACCAGTCCGCGATGGTGCGTATATATTCGATATTCCGTTCTTCAATGAAGAGGTCATCAGAGAGGTTGTAAACAATGCTTTTGCCCATAGGGACTACAGGATTAACAGTGAAATCGTTGTTAAGCTATATCCACATAAATTGGTGGTTCAGAATGCCGGAGGATTTCCAAAAGGTGTATCTCTGGACAATCTGCTTACGGTAGCAAGTACTCCACGGAACAGGCTGCTGGCTGATGTGCTGTCCAAGACCGGTATCGTGGAGAGATCCGGTCAGGGGATGGACAAGATTTTCCTGTATACCCTGTCGGAGGGAAAACCGGAGCCTAACTACAC
>JADILX010000023.1 GCA_017695025.1 Candidatus Cryptobacteroides excrementavium | reverse complement strand
CTTACAGACAGGGTGTGCACGTCTTTTACTGGCCTGTCTCTCGGCCCGGTCTGTACGGCTGCAATGGCATCTACGACCTCGAGACCATCAATAGTCTCTCCAAACACAGTATATTGCCCGTCCAGTTGCGCACAGGTCATTTCATCCTGTACGATGTAGAACTGTGAGCCGGAGGACTCTCTTTTCGGATTGGCCGCATCTCCTCTGCGGGCTGCAGCGAGGGCGCCCTTCTTGTGGGTAAGTTCAGGCAGGATTTCGGCAGGGATAGTATACCCGGGGCCGCCGGTCCCGTAAAGAGAGGCCTGTGCCGGATCCTTGGTAAGCGGATCGCCTGTCTGGATCATGAAGCCGTTGATAACGCGATGGAAGAGAACCCCGTCGTAGAAGCCTTCAGAAGCAAGTTTCACGAAATTGTCCCTGTGAAGCGGTGTCTTGCTGTAGAGTTTTACCTTGATTGTCCCCATGTCGGTGACAATGTCGAATACCGGCTCTGCCGGAAGTGAGTTAGGATCAAAAGTCATTTCGTCTTTCTGTTTTTTCCCGTCTTTCTGTCCTGAACAACTGCAGGAAATGGCGGCCGTTCCGATGCACAGAAAGAGCATGAGGTGGATAAATATACGTTTCATGGCAATTGAATTTGTGCAAAAATACGTAATTTTGCCGACATTATGGCAAATCCTCTGAAGCAGCTTGCGGGAGAGACCGCTATCTATGGGCTGAGTACGATTCTGGCCCGGGTCATAAATTTTCTGTTTGTGCCGTTCTATACCAGGCTTCTGACTACGGCAAGTTATGGTGTAGTGACAGAGTTCATGGCATATATTGCTGTCCTTCAGGTTGTTCTTGTCCTCGGCCTTGAAACCGGGTGCTTCCGTTTTGCGAACAGGGAAGGTTTCAGCCCCCGGGCCGTGTATTCCAATGCTTTTGTGGCCGTCCTGGCCGTCAATGCTGTCTTTCTGGCCCTGATGACAGGGTTTGCCGGACCGATAGCCTCGATGCTCGGATATGACGGCTATGAAAACTGCATAATGTATGTCGGGGGCATCCTCTTCTTAGACTGTGTGACAGCCATTCTTTTTGCAAAATACAGGCAGGAGCACAAGGCTTTAAGATTTGCAATATTCAAGACCATCAAGATACTGACAGAGACAGGCTCCAACCTTGTGCTGTTCTTCTGGTTCCCGGGCTATTGTGCAAGGGTGGCCGCGCGTCTCGGAACAGATGTCGCGTCCCTTGTTCCGTCAGACGTGTGGCTGCTGCATTTCGTTTCAGCGACCCCGGATTTCACATATGTGATATTTGCCATCCTGGTGAGCAGTGTAGTGTGCGCACTTCTCTTTGTCCCGGAATTGCTGAGACTCAAGTTTGAGCCAGACCGCACTCTGCTCAGGAAGATGCTGCTGTATTCATTGCCTCTTATGGTGGCTGCCTTGCCTGGCATTGTCAACGACTTCCTTGACAGGATTCTTTTCAGGTATTTCGATACAGGCTCGGCAGTATGGCAGTCCAGCCTCGGGATATTTCAGGCGGGAGTCAAACTCTCGGTCATCATGTCCCTTTTCATCCAGATGTTCCGCTTTGCGGCAGAACCGTTCTTCTTCCAGCGGGCTGCCGACAAAAATTCAAAGGAACTCTATGCGCAAGTCATGAACTGGTTTACGGCCTTCTGCGGGCTTGTCTTTCTCGGTGTCATCCTTTATATAGATGTCATTTCCCTCATTTTGGGGAGGGACTTCAGGGCCGGCGTCAGCATTGTGCCGATTATGCTGCTGTCCTACATGCTGCTCGGCATGCAGTTCAATGTCTCCATGTGGTACAAACTTTCCGGCAGGACTTCTGTTGCAGTGTGGATCACTTTGGCTGGACTTGCTGTTACGGCAATAATAAACATATTGTTTATGCCACGGTTTTCCTACCATGCTGCTGCGTGGGGGCATCTGGCAAGTTATGTGGTGATGCTTGCCGTCAATGTGCTTCTCGGGAAGAAATATTATCCGATTCCATATAACTGGAAAGTGATTTTCTGCATTTTTACAGGCATGGGCATCACCTGGGCCATTTCGGCTGTCTCTTCCCGGTATCTGTTCCCTGATGCTGACTTCTCTGCCGGGGGGCTTCAGATGGCCGGCAAACTTGCAGTGAATACAGTCCTTATTCTTGCTTACTCGGCATTTTCATGGCTGATGCTCCGCAGAAGCCGCTGACGGATTCTGTGTATTGGCCATTTTGCGGTTTTTTCTCTTTTTAATAAGTATAATAGTATCTGGAATGGCCATAAGATAAATAATTGAGATAAAAAATTGCAGTTATGGCAATAAATTGTAATTTTGCAAGGACATAGTGACAACTATAATTAATAACTAAAATTTCTGTTATGTTAAAAACAATGAAGTCATCATTGTTCAGATGCTGCATGGCGGTTCTCGCCTTTGCGGGTCTGAATGTGCTGGCGCCTTCATTCGCACAGGCTCAGAGTCAGCCTGAAGCAGGGGGGGTACAGTCAGCGGTATTGTAACTGACGATCAGGGCCCGGTCATCGGGGCCGCCGTGATGATCAAGGATGGTCATGGCGGAGTCACTACAGGGCTCGACGGAGAGTATACACTCAGCGGACTGGAGCAGGGCGATGTCATCGTAGTTTCCATTCTGGGATACGAGACACAGGAAGTCACCTATGTAGGCCAGGCTACCCAGAATTTCCAGCTGAAAGTCTCCAGTGAATTTCTTGATGAGGTCGTAGTTACGGCCTTGGGTATCAAGCGAGAAGAAAAGACACTTGCCTACACCATCCAGCAGGTCAAGTCAGACGAACTTACAGCCGTCAAGGACGCTAACTTCGTCAACTCCCTCGTTGGCAAGGTCGCAGGTGTGACCATCAACTCGGGCGCGAGCGGCCCGGGAAGTTCTACCCGTGTCATCATGCGAGGCATGAAGTCCATCGAGAAAAACAACACCGTCCTGTATGTGATCGACGGTATCCCGATGTACAACAAGAGTTTCGGCGGCACAGGCGGTACTATGGCGGATGTTGTCGGTTCGGAGTCCGCAGCCGATATCAACCCTGAGGACATCGAGTCTGTGAACATGTTGACCGGACCTTCAGCAGCTGCGCTTTACGGTTCCGATGCAGCAAACGGTGTCATCATCATCAACACCAAGCGCGGCTCCGAAGACAAGACTACTGTCACGGTAAGCAACAGCACCACATTCTCTACTGTCTACATGATGCCTGAGATGCAGGACCGCTATGCAAAAAGCAGCGGCTACAGCAACTGGGGCGGGGCTACACCGGAAGGCTACAGTTATGACCCGCGCAAGTTTTTCCAGACAGGCACCAACATCATCAACTCTGTCTCCCTGTCAACAGGCAATGACAAGAACCAGACCTACATATCTGCTTCCACTACCAATACTACAGGTATCGTCCCTGAGAGCAGTTATGACAGGTACAATTTCACTGCCCGCAACACTACAAAGTTTGCCAAGGACAGGCTGATCCTTGATTTCGGTGCAAGTTTCATTATCCAGAAGGACCATAACCTTGTTTCGCAGGGAACATATTACAACCCTCTTCCTGCCCTCTATCTTTTCCCGAGAGGAGAAGATTTCAATGAGGTGCGTGCTTTCGAGCGTTGGGACCCTGTCAACGGTGTCATGTCCCAGTACTGGCCATATGCGGAAGGAGCACACAATATGCAGAACCCTTACTGGATCCAGAAGCGTAACAACAGGGACATGAACAAGCGCCGCTACATGCTCAACGCTTCCCTGCAGTGGAAGATTACCGACTGGCTCAATGTGACCGGACGTGCACGGCTTGACGAGTCTACATACAAGCAGACCGTCGAGTATTATGCGACTACACTCGGAACATTTGCAGGTGCAAACGGAGGCTACAGGCTTGACAACATGAGTGACCGCTCTTTCTATGGTGATGTCATCGCAAATGTCGACAAGAAGTGGGGCGACTGGAGACTCGTAGCCAATGTCGGAGCATCCATCAATGACCAGAGATATGACCGCAGCAGTGTTGCCGGAGACCTTCTGATACCAAACAGTTTCTCTGCCAACAACCTCAATAATGCGACCAATTTCAAGAGCCTTCAGGAAGGCTGGCATGACCAGACACAGTCTGTATTTGCTTCTGTCGAAGTGGGCTGGAACGATGCAATCTTCCTTACACTGACCGGCCGTAACGACTGGGCGTCACAGTTGGCCTATTCTTCACAGGCGTCATTCTTCTATCCGTCTGTCGGTCTTTCTGCGGTAGTCTCCAATCTGGTGGAAATGCCGAAATGGTTTGATTTCCTGAAGGTACGCGGCTCGTATTCACAGGTGGCTTCGGCATTCGAGCGTTTCCTCTCCAATCCAAGTTACAAGTATAATGAGCAGACCCACAACTGGAGTAAGAGCGAGACATATCCGAATACCAACCTCAAGCCGGAGGATACCCGGTCCTGGGAAGTCGGACTTAACATGAGATTTCTCGAAAGCCTCAGTCTCGATGTCACATACTATCGTTCCAATACTTACAACCAGACGATATATGCTCCTCTGTCTGCCGCATCAGGGTATAAGAACTTTATTGCCCAGACCGGTAATGTACGCAACCAGGGAGTCGAACTTGCCCTTGGCTATGCCAACAGTTGGGGAGATTTCAACTGGAGCAGCAACTTTACATATACATGGAACCAGAACAGGATAATGGAACTTGCCCATGGTATTCCGGATCCTGTCACAGGAGTGCCTGTGGATGTGCTTGAAATAGAGAAGGACTGGCTCGGCCCGTCCAATGTCGCCCCTCAGATTCTGCTCCGCGAAGGCGGCTCATTGACAGACCTTTATGTCAACCATCTGATTGCAAGAGACCTGAACGGCAATGTGAAGGTGGATAACGGGGCAATATCGATGGAGGAGGTAGAGCCGTTCAAAGTCGGTTCCCTCGACCCTAAGGCCAATCTCGGATGGAGCAATACGTTCGGGTACAAAGGCCTTTCTCTCGGGATTGTCATTACTGCACGCATCGGTGGCCTTGTCTATTCTGCGACACAGGGTATCCTGGACTACTACGGCGCTTCTGAGGCTTCTGCCCAGATGAGGGACAATGGAGGTATCCCTGTAAACTACGGTACGCTTGATGCCCGTTCATATTATACTACGATCAGTACGGCAACTGGTGGACACGGTGCATACTATCTTTATGATGCCACCAACGTAAGGCTGCAGGAACTCACACTTAACTATACATTCCCGAAGAAATGGTTCAATGACAAACTCGGCCTCACAGTCGGATTTGTGGCAAGAAACCTCGCCATGATATACTGCAAGGCTCCGTTCGACCCTGAATTGTCTGCTGCTACCGGCAGCAACTATTATCAGGGAGTCGACTATTTCATGCTTCCGAGCACAAGAAACTTCGGGTTCAATGTCAGGCTCCAGTTCTAATTTTACATGATAAAGAATATGAAAAGAATAATTTCGGCTCTCTTACTTCTTGCAGTGCTTGTGTCTGCGGGATGCACAAAGAACTTTGAGAGATACAATACGGATCCTTATGCAGTGACAAGTGCGGATCCAACCATACTGCTGCCGACGATGCTCGATGCTCTGATGTATGTGCAGCAGAACGACTCGCAGATGATAGACCAGATGGTCGGGACGTATGGAGGGTATTTTACTCTGTCAAACCGCTGGCAGGGCCAGAACTTCGATACATTCAACCAGTCTGACGACTGGAATGCCGGCCCGTATAATACTCCGTTCATAGACATATACACCAATTTCTTCGAGATAGAGGACTATACAAGTTCGTCCGGACATTTCTATGCCATAGCGCGTCTCATCAGGGCTGCGGCTATGATGAGGGTGGCAGACTGTTACGGCCCTATCCCGTACAGCCAGATTATGGACGGGAAAATGTATGTCGCCTATGACAGCAATGAAGACGTGTATCTCCATATAATCGATGATTTGAAGCAGGCTGCTGCCATACTGTATGCATATGCCCAGGAAAATCCTGACAGCCACCCTATCGCAGCACAGGATCTCATATACGACGGGGACTATGCCTTGTGGGCAAAACTGGCCAATTCGTATATAATGAGGGCTGCCATGAGAACAGGAAATCAGGCAGAGTTCGTTTCGGCTATGAATTCTCCTTATGGATACATTGAGACAAATGCAGATAATGCGCTGATGAATTGCGGTGTCCAGACATGCCCGTATAATCTTGCCGCATCCTCTGCATGGGGAGACCTGAGGGCCAATGCCTCTATCGTGGACTATATGAATGGATATTCAGACCCGCGCAGACCGGAGTATTTCACGTTCTCAAGTTTTCCGGGATATACCACCCAATATGTGGGGATGCCAAGCGGAAAGGCTGAATTTGAAAAAAATGATGTGGCCCCGTATTCATCCCCGAATTTCCCTGCGTCAGGGGCAGGCTCTGAACTCCCTGTATTCGTGGCTGCCGAGTCTTCTTTCCTGATTGCGGAAGCCATATTGAAGGGCTGGGTGTCAGGCAATGCGAAGGACTACTATGAGGAAGGGATCAAACTTTCAATGGAGCAGTGGGGAGTGAGCGGAACTGCCATTACCTCTTATATTGCTGATGACACTTCTGTCCCTGACAGCCATACCGGCGACCCTATCGGTTTTGCTACATACAACAGGACCACACAGGTCAAGATAGCATGGAATGCGGCCGGGACTCAGGAAGAGCAGTTGGAGCAGATTATCACCCAGAAGTGGATTGCAAACTATCCGATGGGTCTTGAGGCATGGGCAGATTATCGCAGGACCGGATATCCGGAACTTGCTCCGTCTGTGGATGATCTCAGCAACGGTGTTGTGGACAGGATACGTGGAGCGAGGAGGCTCAGTTATCCTTATACTGAAAAGAGCCTCAACAGCGAGAATTATCCTGGTGCAGTATCTCTGCTCGACGGACCGGACAATATGGCCACTGACCTGTTCTGGGCCAAAAAGAAGAATTAAGGTCTGAAATGTCTATTAAAAATTTAATTGCAGACAATATGAAATATAATATATTCAAGATTCTGGCTCCTGCATTCTCTGCGCTTCTTGTCGCGGGATGCGCGGACTGGGTAAGCCCGGAGCCGAAAGATTTTGGGCCGTCGCTTGTAGAGCCGGCAAAAGATGATGCCTATTATGCTGCCCTCAGGGCCTATAAGGAAAGCGACCATTCTGTCTCATTCGGATGGTTCAGCAACTGGGGAGAAGCAGGGTTGAATACAAGCAATATGTTGCAGGCCATACCGGACTCCATGGATATAATTTCTTTGTGGAGCAACTATGCAAATATTTCCGATGCTAAGAAAGAGGATCTCAAGTTCGTGCGTGAAGTAAAAGGGACGAAAGTCGTGGTAACGTCATTCATCTCGCATGTCGGAAGCCTCTTCCCTCCAGCAGACTGTCCGGATGAAGCCAGCAGAGAAGAATATTGGGGCTGGGTAGACGGAGACGAGGATGCCATAATGCGTTCTATTGAAAAATGGACAAAGGCTCTTTCCGATACGTTGTATCATTATGGTTATGATGGTATAGACATAGATTATGAACCAGGAGAATATGGCGGGCCTCTCTGTCGTAACAGTACGTATTTTACAAAGTTTGTTACCGAGATGGGCAAATATATCGGGCCTAAGTCCGGTACTGGACGGCTGTTCATTATTGATGGTTATTACTGGCAGATACCGAACCCTAATGAACTCGGAGTCTATTTTGACTATTTCGTTGAGCAGGCTTATGCTACAACAAGCTCGCCAACAGCAAATACGGCCAATTCAGCATCAAATCTTGAGACAAGGCTGAACAATCATGGCATTAATGTTTTCTCTGGTATATTTACTGCTGAAGAATTTACCAACAGGTATATTGTCACTGAAAATCTTGAAAGTGCATCCGACTGTCTTAACGGAGGCTTCCTTTGGACAGATGCAACCGGACACAGATGGGACAAGTCTGTGATGCCATGCCTTGTGGGTTTTGCGGACTGGAAGCCTTCAAACGGATTCCGTAAAGGCGGGTTCGGAGCCTACCAGTTTGGTTATGAAAATGCCAATAATCCGCCATACAAATGGCTGCGCAAAGCCATCCAGCAGCAGAATCCGTCTCCTGGCTATGATGTCATTACAATTGAGGATGATAAATAATCCGGATTAATATCGTTAAATAGTAAATAGTATGAAGAAATTATTAAATATATTGGCTCTCTCCGCAGTGGCACTGGCCGCATTCTCTTGCAATGATGCGGAATATGGTGTCTCAGAGGAGATAGAGGCTTTCTTTGTTGAAAGTTTTGATGCCACCGGAATTGCCGGGCTGCCGTTGCTGGTTACTGATGACGGGGCTACTGCGGAACTTACAGTTTCATTGACAAAAAAGACCCGGACCGGGGCATCTTTCCGGCTTGTTGTCGATCAGGCTGTCCTCGACCAGTACAACAAGGAAAACAATATGGTATATTCTGTCCTCGACGAGGCATATTATGACCTCGGAGGAGAGATTACCATCGAACCGGATGCGTATTCTGCCCTTCCTGTCCAGATCGGCATATCTCCGGTCCCGAATGAACTTTCCGGCTCGTTGCTGGCAATCCCTGTAAGGCTTGAAAAGGTTTCAGGCGATGCAGACGTGACTTCAACAACATCTACCTACGTTATCGTTGTCAACACCATCCTGCGTTCTACGCTTCCGATGTTCAACGGGCGTCCGGACCTTACTGTAGTATGGCCTGAAGGCACATGGACTACGACTGAATATACATTTGAAGGCAAGTTCCAGATAGCCCTGCCATACGACAGGGACCGCGTATTCTTCAAGAATCAGGTGGATGGGGATGACGCCAGTGTGAACTTCATCCTGACAAGATGGGAGGACCCGCAGACTGCCCCTCATTCAGGCCGTTATGACCATGACGGTATCCAGTATCTCGGCAGAGGACGCACACATTTCAACCCTGGCGAAGACGATGCTTTCTACATCAAGCCTGATGTATGGCAGCACTATGCCATTACGTTTGACGGTTCGACAGCCACGATGTATGTGAACGGACGTAATGCCGCCACAAATACATATGCTTCGGGTACTACCACATTCCAGCACTCAGGCTGGTTTATTCAGGGTGATGATGCGACAAACCATTGGTATGGAGCTAAGATTATCGTTACCGAACTGAGGATATGGCGTACATGCAGGACAGCGGAACAGATTACCAACAATATCAACAATACCGGAACTCCGAATGCTGACCTTGTTGCCTATTGGAGACTTAACAAGGAAAGTTATAACGAGGCAGAAGGATATTTTGAGGATCTTTCCGGCAACGGCGTCCTTCTGAAGACAAGCAATACTACCAATATCACATGGATAGAGGATATAGAAAGTACTGCAACGTCAACGCCTTGGCCATAGGAGCCATGATTATGCCGGGACTTCTTCCCGGTTCTGAACATTCATACATTTGACGGGAAAGGGGACGACTTAAAAGTGCAAGTCATCCCCTTTCTCATTGTTTTTCCGTGAGGTCAACCCCAGTCCTTCATTCGAATATTTGATTCTCAAAGGGATATAAAAACTTTTTGGCCGTCTCCTCTTGTGGTGGTTCCGTGCATCAGGGATGGCGGCAGGCATCTGTCCGGATTGCAAGTGGAAAACCATGGGCCGCAGACGGCCCGGTAATCCGGTCTCTCAGAAGTATCTTTTTTCGTTGCGGACAAGGGCAATGAATATGAAGAGCATGACGGTGAATGTCAGCAGGGAGGACCCTCCGTAACTGATGAGCGGGAGAGGGATGCCTATGACAGGCATTATGCCGATGGTCATGCCTATGTTGATGAACAGATGCATGAAGATACATCCGGCCACACAGTAGCCGTATATGCGGGTAAATGCCTCGCGGCTGTTCTCGGCATCGGAGATGATGCGCCAGATGAGGAATACGTAGAGGATTATGACTGCTGCAGCGCCAATGAATCCCCATTCTTCTCCTATGGTGCAGAAAATGAAGTCGGTGCTCTGTTCCGGTACAAATCCGTATGTGGTCTGTGTCCCTTTCAGGAATCCTTTCCCTGAAAAGCCTCCGGAGCCGATGGCTATCATGGACTGGTTGACATTGTATCCGACGCCAGCCGGGTCATCCTTAAGCCCGAGCAGGACTTCTATGCGTTTCCTCTGGTGGTCCTGCAGGACATCATGGAACAGGAAGTCTACGGAGAATGTGAACAGTATTCCGGCTATGTAGGCCGCAATTGACACCCACTTGAAAGAACTGCCCGTTCTGAATGCCCGCAGTGCCCAGTAGGGGATGAGTGCTGCAGATATGCCGCATATGATGTAGACAGGCTTGATTTTCAGGATGAATGCTTCCGGGTCATCAACTGCTTCGCTGACACGTCCATACAGAAACGGCAGGATGCCGAGCACAACGAATGCCGGCAGATATATTTTCAGCCATTGTTTTATACGGCCGGTGTACAGTGCGTTGCACAGAGTGACGATTACTCCGAGCACGAGGATCGAGGTGAATGACGAAGATGTCAGGGTGATTATGAACAGGATGATCGCGACTCCTGCCATGAAGAGCAGCCATCCGGACAGCCCCTCCCTGTACAGCATGAAGATAAACCCGACATAGACCAGGGCCGAGCCTGTCTCGCTCTGTGCCACAATGATGGCCATCGGGACAAGAATTATTGCTGCCGTGAGCAGGAAATCCCTGAGCCTGGTGAGCCGGAAGCCGGACTGGCTCATTACGGCTGCTAGCATCAGGGAGGTGGCTATCTTCGATATTTCCGCAGGCTGGAAACTTACAGGCCCGAGCGTGAACCACGACCTGGAGCCTTTGACTTCAGTCCCCATGAATATGACTGCTATGAGCAGGACGATGGCTGCCATGTATATCGGCAGGGACAGGCTTTCGTATATGCGCGGATTCAGCGCAAACAGTATCACTGCCGCTGTCCCTATTGAAATCGCCATCCAGATAAACTGTTTCCCGCTTCTGCATGACGGGTCAAAGATGGATGACGGCTCGGTCGAATGGATAGACGCATAGATGTTTATCCACCCGATGAGAATGAGCACTATGTAGCATGCCACCAGTTTCCAGTCGACTGTCTCTGCCAGCCCTCTTCCGTTGAACCTGTTCATTTCCTGACCTTGTTATTCGGGCTTTACCTTGTCCATGAGATTGCCGTCCAATACTCGTTCCTCCAGATATTTCCTGCCGGCCCCGATTTCTCCGTTGAGGTATTTCTCCACGAGCAGTGATGCTATCGGGGCAGCCCAGCGTGCTCCGAATGAGCCGTGCTCCACATAGGCTGCCACGGCAATCTTCGGGTTGTCTTTAGGGGCAAAGCAGATGAATACCGAGTTGTCGTCTCCTCTCGGGTTCTGGGCCGTACCTGTCTTTCCGCAGATGTCAAGCCCTTCTACTGCTGCGATTGTGGCTGTCCCCCCGGAGCCGAATCCGCTGTTCACTGCCCGGTACATCCCCTCTACCATCACCGGGAAATATGACGTGTCCACCATGGTGTAGTGGCGTTCATAGTATTTCCTGTCTATCGGGACACTGTCTGTGCCTTTTATCATATGCGGGATGTAGTAATAGCCGCGGTTGGCCATTGTGGCGCACAGATTGGCAAGATGCAGGGGAGTGCAGCCGATCTCTCCCTGGCCTATTGAAAGGGAGATGACATTTGTCGCCTTCCATCTGCCCTGTCCGTATACAGAGTCATAATATTTTGAGTCAGGGATTGCCCCTCCGAGTTCAGACGGGAAATCGCTGCCGAGTTTCCTTCCGAAACCGAAACTTTTCACATATCGGTTCCACATGTCAAGCCCTTCGGCGACAGATGCATATTTCCCGTTTTCGAGGGTGTTGCGGAACACATAGCAGAAATAGGCATTGCATGACATCATGACTGCCTCCTCAAGGTCTATCGGGGACCTGTGGTCATGGCATCCGAGCCTGTTGCGGCCGAAATGGTATCCCATATGGCACGGGTATTCTGTCTTTGGGGTAAAGACCCCTTCCTGCAGGCCGATAAGCCCGTTTACGAGTTTGAAGACAGAGCCTGGAGGGTAGGACGACTGGACTGCCCTGTTGAACATCGGCTTATACGGGTTGTCGGCAATCTCTTTGTAATGCCGGCCTATGTCCGCAAGCAGGTCAACATCGATTCCCGGACTTGAGACCAGGGTGAGAATCTCTCCGGATGACGGCTCTATCGCCACAAGGCTTCCTACCTTGTTCTGCATGAGTTCCTGTCCGTAATGCTGGAGTTCGGCATCGATTGTTGTGACTATGTCTTTTCCCGGAATGGCCTCCTTGTCCATCTCCCCGTCCTTGTAGCGCGTCTCTATCCTGTTGCGGGAGTTGCGCAGATAGATGTTGTAGCCCTTTTCCCCGCGGAGGTATTTTTCGCATGTCGCCTCTATCCCGGTTTTCCCGATGTAGTCCCCGGCCTTGTATACTTCCGGATTTCTTTTTATGTCATCGGCGCTCACTTCGGATATGTATCCGAGCAGGTTGCCTCCGGCATTGTACGGATAGTCGCGGATATTTCTGGCCTGGCCTCTGAACCCCGGGAATTTATATGCTACTTCAGCGAACCTCATGAAGATTTCCGGCGGAAGTTGTGTGAGCATTACTACAGGACGGTATCCGATTTTTTTCCTGTTTCTGTAATATTCCTGCATTTTGGCCCTGATAAAATCAGGAGGGACGCCGAGGATCTCGCACAGGGCAAGAGTATCGAATTCCCCCACTTCCTTCGGGGTGACAAGCATGTCGTAGGCGACCTTGTTCCCTACAAGGATTTTCCCGTTCCTGTCATAGATGATGCCGCGCGTCGGATATATGACTGCATGTACCATCGAGTTGTTGGACGCGTCGGTCTTGTAACTGTCATCTATTATCTGGATGTAGAAGATTTTCCCGATGAGAATTGCGGCTGCTACAACCAGTCCTGCCAGCAACTTGTTTTTTCTGTCCAGTTTCATCCTCTCCCCTCCGCATTATTTCTTGTCGTCCGGGAGCAGGACGCCGGCTGTTACCATTGACAGGGCCCATCCGGCGGCAACGGACGCCCCGAACCTGGCGGCATTGAACCAGAACGGCCTTGTCCCGGCCCCGTCAGCCATAATGTATATCGCCAGAAAGACGGCCTGTACTACAAGGACAGCGGCAGAGATTTTCAGCGGCCCATATTTCCGGAAAGAGATACTGCCTTCCCTCTCTATCACGTCTTCCCCGAATATTAGCCTTACAAGCGGTTTCCTGAAGAACGCCACAGGTACAGCGGCAAGGGCATTCAGCCCAATCAGCCCTTCGGCAAGGGCGTCCACGGCAAGGCCGCTGCCAAAAGCAATGAGCATTGCAGGGACTGTCCCCACATTCATGGGAATGCAGAGTATCATGGCCGGGAGAATGGACAGTGTTATGTAGGCGCTCAGGTGGAAATAGTTGCAGATGATGATCTGGACTATTGCCGCCATGACATAGAGCAGGCCGAAATGTTGTGTCGTCTTCATCTCTCCTCCAGTTCTTCCAGTTCCTGTCTTGCTATATTGTTCACTATGGTCACGTATCTCAACTTGCTGAAATCCTCAAGAAGGCTGATGCGTATCTCATAGGTGGCACCGTTTACTATCCGGTATTCTCCGGTGATTCCGAGCGGTATGTCCGGCGGGAAGATAGACGAATAGCCGCTTGTGTATACCGTGTCGCCAGGCTCTATCCTTATATGATGGGGTATCTCGCTGAGTACGGCCCCATGGCTCGTCCTCCCGTCCCATCTGAGTGACCCTACCGGCCCTTCCCGGCCTATCCTGGCGCTTATGCTTATGCCGGAATTTCTGAATGACAGGGCATAGGAGTAATGCCGGCTTACAGCATCGATGATGCCGATGGCTCCCTGTCCGGTGATGAGTCCCGACCTTTCTTCGACCCCGTCCTCATAGCCTTTTCCGACAATCATGTAGTTGTGCTGGCTGTTGTTCCCGAGTTTTGTAATGGTGGCATGGATGTACCGGTAGTCTCCTACAGTGTCTGCCGATGTGCTGATGTCCGTGGCATAGTCCTTACCGGTAATCATCCTGTAGTATCTCACTGTCTGTGCCAGGCGGAAATTTTCTTCTGCAAGACGGTCATTCTGGCTTTTCAGGGAAAAATAGTATCTGACAGACTCTGTCCCTCCCCACAGCCATGACTGCATGGCGTGGATGCCCCGTGTTATCCAGAAGTTCTGGACTGTACCCGAATGGCTCAGCATACCTAATGCCGCCACCTCCAGAATGATGAAGACAACGGCATTTATGATGATATATGAAATATGCTTTCCTTTAGGCATCCTATCTCATGAGGAACGGGTAGTTTGCAGTGTTCTTAAGTGCGATGCATGTGCCTCTTGCCACTGCCCTGAGCGGATCTTCAGCGACATGGAAAGGAATATTGACCTTTTCCGTGAGCCTCTTGTCAAGGCCTCTGAGCAGCGCCCCTCCGCCTGAGAGGTAGATGCCGTTCTCGACAATGTCAGAGTAGAGTTCCGGAGGTGTCTGTTCCAGTACATGGATTATGGCAGACTCGATGTTTGAGATGGACTTGTCCAGACAGTGGGCTATCTCCTGATATGAGATTGTAGCCTCTACCGGATGGGCTGTCATGAGGTTCGGCCCTCTTACCACAAACGGCTCCGGCTCCACATCGAGGTCTGTCGTGACAGCGCCTACGGCAATCTTTATCTTTTCCGCAGTGATTTCCCCGACCTTGATGTTGTGCTGCTGCTTGAGGTAATATTGTATGTCGCTTGTGAATACGTCGCCGGCGACCTTGATGCTGTTCTGCTTGACAATGCCGCCGAGGGAGATGACTGCAATCTCGGTCGTACCGCCTCCGATGTCCACGACCATGCTTCCTTTCGGGGCTTCGACATCCAGCCCGATACCCAGTGCTGCTGCCATCGGCTCGAAGATGAGGTAGACATCCCTTCCGCCGGCATGTTCAGAGGAGTCCCTCACTGCCCGTATTTCCACTTCGGTACTTCCGGACGGGATGCCGACGACAATCTTGATGTTCGGGGCGAAGAATGACCTGCGGCGGCTGTTGACTTCCTTTATGAAGCCGCGTATCATCATTTCGGCTGCATTGAAGTCTGCGATGACGCCGTCTCTGAGAGGGCGCACGGTCTTTATCCCGGGATTTTCCCTTTCCTGCATCCTTTTTGCTTTCTGCCCCAAGGCTATCATTTTCCCGGTGCTGTTTTCGATGGCCACGATGCTCGGCTCGTCAAGCACAATCTGATCGTTCTGGAATATGACAGTATTGGCAGTACCAAGGTCTATGGCAAGCTCCTGTGTCAAGAATGAAAATCCCATTTCCCCTTAAATTTTACTTCTGTTCAACGTCTCACAAATAATCCGGACAAAAATACGAAAAAAGTTAGAAACTATGTATATTTGTTTCCATATGGAACGAAAAAAATATCTGATGCTGATGGCCGGAGGCAGCGGGACAAGAATGGGGTCCGCAATGCCCAAGCAGTTCCTGGAGATTTCCGGGAAGGCAATACTCCATCTCACCCTTGAAAAATTCTGCTCTGTCGTACCCGATATCAAGGTCATTGTGGTGCTTCCCGAAACGCATATCCATCTTTGGCGACAGTATTGCCTCGAAAGAAATGTTGCCGTGCCCCAGACCATCGTCAAAGGAGGGATATCCAGATTCCATTCTGTCCGGAACGGTCTGGAGAAAGTGCCTGACGGAGCGACAGTCGCCATACACGACGGAGTCCGTCCCCTGCTGTCAAGAGGGATGATAGAGAAGATGTTCTCGATGTCCGGGAAAATACCGGCCCTTGTGCCTGTCATCCCGTGCGCCGACACGATGCGGATGCTGAAAAGGGAGAAGGCCTATGACGGAAAGGAAAGGCTGGTGGGCATGCACGGTGCCGCTCCAGACAGAAATGTGCTTTTCCGTGTCCAGACCCCGCAGATCTTCCATTCGGAACTCATAAAGAAAGCGTATGCGCAGCCCTATGACCCGTCATTTACGGATGACGCATCAGTGGCTGAAAGTTCCGGTGCAGAACTGTCTTTTGTGGAAGGTGAGAATATCAATATGAAGATAACCACCCGCGAGGATCTTCTCCTTGCGCGGGCGATTGTATCATTCGACTTCCCTGTCTCTTCTGGTACTTGCTGAGAAACTCGTGTTCTGGTACTCCTTGACCCACACCTGGCGTTCGATGGACTGGTCCAGGGAAATCTGTGTCTCGGTAGCCTGGACGTACGGGATTTTCTGGATTGTGTTCACCAGTATCTCCATGAGGTGGTCATGGTTGAAGCAATAGATCTTCAGGAGAAGCGGGTATTTTCCCGTGACGAAATGGCATTCGACCACTTCCGAGATTTTTTTCAGGGCATCTATTACATCCGGGTATTTGTTGGCCTCGGACAATGACACGCTTACGAAAGCGCATACATCCAGGCCAAGAGCCTGCGGCTTGACAAGCAGTCTTGAGCCGGTGATGACACCGTTGGCCTCAAGCCTCTTTACTCTCTGGTGGATGGCAGCGCCAGATACACCGCATTCCCTGGCAATCTCGAGGTACGGCATTCTTGCATTTTTCACAAGAAAAGAAAGAATCTTCTGGTCGATCTGATCAATGTGATAGGTAGGCATATGCTACAGAATTTAATATGTTTGTACCGGACGCGAATTTAGTTACAAATTTTAAGAATGCAAAGGTTTTTTCTTTCTTTTTCTTCCTGTAGGCTCGCTTTCTGCAATTATAGTCTTGCAGTCTTCCTCTGTAAGCGAGGCTGCGTCTGTCCCTTTGGGTATTCTGTAGTTGTTGTTTCCCTGTTTGATATACGGGCCGTAGTTTCCATTTATAACCTGTATCCCGCTTCCCTCGAAACTTGCCATGATCCTGTTCGCCTCCCTGTCTGCCGATTTCTCAATCAGTCCGGTGCATTCTGCCAGGCTGATTGTCATCGGGTCGGCGCCTTTGGGGAGTGAGATGTTCTTGTCCCCGTATTTTATGTATGGCCCGAACCGGCCTTTGGTGCATATGACAGGTATCCCGTTGAATTCCCCGACCGTGCGAGGAAGTTCAAACAGTTTCAGGGCCTCCTCCAGTGTAAGGCTTTCTATCAGTTGTCCGGGGGCAAGACTCGCGAATATGCGGTTTTCGCCTTCGCCTTTCTGGACATAGGCCCCGTATTGCCCGTATTTGGCCACCAGCGGCTGGCCGTCTTTCGGGTCTGTACCGAGTTCTCTGCTTACGTGACTGTAGACATGGCTGTTGATGGTCTCTTCGACTTTCTCGTGGAACGGGGAGTAGAATGATGCGATGACATTCTCCCATTCGAGTTTTCCTGCAGCCACCTGGTCAAACTCCTTTTCCACATTGGCGGTGAAGCCGTAGTCGAGGATACGGTCGAAATTCTCGACAAGATAGTCTGTGACTATGATGCCTATTTCCTGCGGGAGCAGCCTGTTCTTTTCAGCCCCTGTAACTTCTGTCCGATGCACTCTGGATATTGTCCCTCCCTGGAGCACAAGGTCAGTGACCGGGGTCTTTTCTCCGGTCTTGTCCCCCTTTATGATATATCCCCTTCCTTTTGTAAGGGTGGATATGGTCGGTGCATATGTGGACGGCCTCCCGATGCCGAGTTCTTCGAGTTTCTTGACGAGGGAGGCTTCGGTATATCTGGCCGGAGGTGCGGTGAATTTGCACTCTGCGCTTATCTTGCCGGCCTCCAGGATGTCACCTTCGTGCATTTCAGGGAGTATCACCTCGTCATCGTCCTGCTGGGCGTCGTCTGTGCTTTCGATGTAGAGTTTCAGGAAGCCGTCGAACAGTATCTCTGTGGCCTGCATGACAAATGTCTCTTCCATCCCGTCGGCGCCTGCCTTTATGCTGGTCCTGAGCACTCGGGCGTCTGACATCTGTGACGCCACCGTCCTTTTCCAGATGAGTTCGTACAGCCGCTTTTCCTGCGGTGTCCCCGGTATTTCCGTGTGGTCGATATATGTCGGCCTTATGGCCTCATGGGCTTCCTGTGCCCCTTTGGTCTTTGTCTTGTATTGCCTCGGCTTTGAATATTCTTCCCCGAAATGTTCGCAGATATATTTTTTCGATGCCCCGAGCGCCAGGGAGGAAAGGTTGGTGGAGTCTGTCCTCATGTAGGTGATGTGCCCTTCTTCATAGAGTTTCTGGGCGATGCTCATTGTCTGGCTCACGGACATCCTGAGTTTCCGGGAGGCTTCCTGTTGCAGTGACGATGTCGTGAATGGGGCGGCGGGAAATCTGTTGCCCTCCTTCTTCTCGATACTTTTTACCTTGAAAACAGCCCCTGAACATCTTTTCAGGAAGTCCTCTGCTGTCCCGATGTCCGGAATCCTCCTGTCCAGGACGGCTTTGACCTCCGTCTTCCTGCCGGCGTCACTGACCACGAATATTGCCTCTACCTTATAATATTGCTCCTTTTTGAAATCCATTATTTCCCGTTCCCTGTCCACGACAAGGCGGAGGGCTACGGACTGTACCCTTCCGGCAGAGAGTTTGGGCTGGATTTTCCGCCACAGTATCGGGGAGAGTTCGAAGCCGACGAGCCTGTCCAGGATGCGCCTTGCCTGCTGGGCGTCCACGAGGTTCATGTCAATGTCTCTCGGGTTCTTTATGGCATTGAGAATCGCGCTCTCGGTGATTTCATGGAAGACGATTCTCCTGGTGTTTTCTTTCTTGAGCCCGAGCGTCTCGAACAGGTGCCAGGAAATGGCCTCCCCCTCGCGGTCTTCATCGGATGCGAGCCATACGGTCCCGGCCTCTTTCGCTGCTTTCTTCAGTTCTGCAACCACCTTCTTCTTGTCGTTTGGTACGACATACTCCGGCTTGAACCTGTCATTGACATCGATACTGAGTGAATTGTCCTTCAGGTCACGTATATGGCCGAAACTGGACTTGACGGTATAGTCTTTCCCAAGAAATTTCTGGATTGTCCCGGCTTTGGCCGGAGACTCGACGATGACAAGATTTCCCTCCATGTTCTTATTCTC
>JADILX010000022.1 GCA_017695025.1 Candidatus Cryptobacteroides excrementavium | reverse complement strand
AGCCCCAGCGGCATGTCTTAAGGCCGCTGACAAACTCGTCCCACTTGACCTCCCTGAACGAGAAGTAAAGCAGAACAGCCGCAACAGCGGTTGAAATGATATATTTTATCGCCTTTTTTGCTCCTGTACTCATGTGGACGGCAAAGTTATCCAAAAAAGATCAAATACCTATATTTTACATTTGTTTTCACTAACTTTGCCGGGATTTGGAAATATTTTTAAGATGAAATCCATATTAGGAATGGGGAATGCCCTGACCGACATTCTGGCTGTGCTCCCCGACGACAGTTTCCTCCGGCAGTTCCATCTGCCGAAAGGAAGCATGCAGCATGTCGACATGGAGACAGGTGACAGGATCTGGCAGACACTCAAGCCAATGGGGGTACAATATGTAGCCGGAGGCTCGGCAGCCAACACTATCACAGGGACAGCCATATTCGGGATGAAATCCGGATTCATCGGGAAAGTCGGGGATGACGAACTCGGACATCTCTTCAGGAGCGACCAGGAACAATATGGCATAAAGTCAACCCTGCTGAAAGGGAAGAGTTCATCCGGCAGGGCAATGGTCTTCATCACTGCACCGAACGCAGAAAGGACATTTGCAGTATATCTCGGGGCCGCACTGGAACTCGGCCCGGACGACCTGAAGCCGGAGTATTTCCATGGATACGACTATTTCCACATTGAAGGCTATCTCGTCCAGAACCAGAGCCTCATCCGCAGGGCCATCGAAATGGCAAGGGATGCCGGATGCATCATCTCTCTGGATATGGCCTCATACAATGTTGTGGAATCCAACGAGGCTTTTCTCCATGACATAGTGGACCGTCATGTGGACATAGTGTTCGCCAACGAGACCGAAGCCAGGTCATTTACACGGCTCGACGACCCCAAGGACGCGCTGGACGAGATTGCAAGACACTGCAGCATAGCAGTAGTGAAAATCGGGAAAGACGGCTCTATGGTCAGGCAAGGCGATGAATACCATTACATCGGGGCATGGCCGGCCGACACGATAGACGCCACAGGGGCGGGAGACACATATGCCGCCGGCTTCCTCTACGCCCATTCCCTCGGACGCACACTGAAGGAATGCGGCGAGGTCGGGTCCATCATAGCGGCCAAAGTCGTGGAGGTGATAGGGACGAAAATCGACATCCCGAGATGGAAGGCCGCAAAGCAGGAAATACGGGAACTTTTAAAATAGACAGCCGTGGGATTTATCGGACAATGGTTGAGAAACCGAAGACTCAGAAAGTACAGGAGCAGCATACCCACAGGATTCGTCCCCTTGTCCGGGATGAAAAAGGCGACTGTCATCCTTGACGCCGAAGACCCGACATGGGAGGAATGCCGGAAGGAAGCCGAAGATTTCTTCAGGGCAAGAGGCATCGCGACTGACTTCATATACACCGACTTCAGAAAATTCAGCAATGGCATAAAGCCTGTTACGGAAGCATCCCGCACACTCTTCCGCAAAGATATCCGATGCTTCGGGCTGCCCAGGATGAAAAAGGTCCGCCCGATGCTTGACGGTCAGACGGACTTGCTGCTGTCATTTTCAACATGCAGCGATTTCATTATGGAGTTTGTAACCAAATCCATAAAGGCAAGGTTCAGGATAGGCAGATGCCCTTTCCCGGGCGAGCCTTTCGACATGATGGTTGTCCCTGTAGCCCAGGCCGAAAAAGAGCCGGAAGAGCCTGTGGAGCAGGCGCCCCAGACCGAAGTTTTCCAGACAGTAGCAGATTTCCTTCCAAAAATAAAATAGACAATACAGATGAAAGGATTTTTCAAATACCTGATGGTGACAATAAAAGGCATCTGCATGGGTGCCGCTGACGTAATCCCGGGCGTGTCCGGAGGCACGATAGCCTTCATGACAGGCATATACGAAGACCTTGTCGGCTCGATAAATGCCATAAACATGACTGCTGTAAGACTTCTGTTCACAGGCAAGTTCAGGCAGTTCTGGAAACATATCAACGGCAATTTCCTGTTTTCACTGATTGCAGGCATTCTTCTCAGTATCCTGTCGCTGGCAAAACTGATGCAATACCTGCTGAACCATCAGCCGATACAGACATGGGCATTTTTCTTCGGACTTATCGTGGCATCCTCTATATTCATACTCAGAGGCATCAAAGGCTGGAAGGCAAAGGATTTCGTCATGCTCGTACTCGGCATCGTGCTCGGGGTCGTTGTATGTACCCTCTCCCCTACCGAGACACCTGACGGGCTGTGGTTCATCCTCATCTGCGGGGCAGTCGCAATATGCGCGATGATTCTGCCCGGGATATCAGGAAGTTTCATCCTGCTGATACTCGGGAAATACGAGTATATGATGGGTACCATAGCGGACATTGTCTCCGGGGCCGGCAATCTCATGGACTTTGTCACAGTCATAGTGTTTATCGTGGGGGCAGCGGCCGGGATCATAGCATTCTCCAAGTTCCTCCACTGGCTTCTGCAGCATTATCACAGGGAGACTCTGCTGGTCATGGCAGGATTTATCATAGGCTCCCTCGTGAAAGTATGGCCCTGGAGCAACATGGAGACAGTCATACTGTCGCAATTCCCGGAACTTGCCGAAACAGACGCAGCCCTCGGGGAAGCCGTGATCGCCCAGTATTCGGGCATGGTGGACATGCACATCGGAGGGGCTGCAGCATGGGCTCTTGCAGGATTTTTCCTCGTGGTAGGCATAGAAGTCGCCAGCATATTGATCTCAAGGCGGCGGGAACAACTGTCATGACACCTGACGGGCAGTAACCTATGGAAACTTTCGCTGAAAATCTGGCCCATTTCTCACATGGAATGGCCTTCCTGTTCTTCATCGTATGGACTGTACGCCTGTTCCCGCTAAGACGGCGCAACAATATGCTGAAGATACTCTTTTTCGGGATGGCATACATGGCATTCATTGAGGCAAAGGACACTGTCTATCTGGCCGACGAGAACTGGTTCTCGGGCTATGTGACATGGCTGAGCGTCATTGCCGACCTGCCTATAGTCCCGATACTTGCGCTGTTTTTCTTTGAGGCAATAAGCCCCGGATATGTGACATGGACTAAAGCATCCATTGTCATGCTGCCGTTTGTATGTTTCATCGTCTCCTACATAATCTGGGGAGAGAGTCTCATCCTGTATGTGGCATTGGCATATACTGCATTGACAGGCGTGGCGGCAGCGGTCTGGGCGAAGATACTGAGCGCAAGGCGGACACGGGTACTGAAAGACAATCTTTCCGAAATAGAAAGCGTAAGCCTGAGATGGGCGGCAGAGGTCATGTGTATTCTTCTTGTGCTGCTTATATCATGGTCGGCAATCATATGGGCTGACAACTGGCTTGTCGACGCCCTGTTCTATATAGTGTCTATCATCATATGGAGTTATGTGCTGCGCATCTCCATAAAACACGGAGTCATGGGCCTGCAGCCAACGGCAAACGACATGCAAGAAGAAGCCGTTCCTGACATGGAGCCGGCCTTGGGGCTATATGCAGAACGGCTCAACAGCAGCATGGAGGAGGACAGGCTGTTTCTTAACCCGAAACTCACTCTGACCGATACCGCAGCCGTCATAGGCACAAACAGGACATACCTGTCCAGATGCATAAACAATGAACTCGGCACGACTTTCTATGACTATGTCAACGGGTTCCGGGTACGTGAAGCCTGCCGGCTGATGGAGGAGGACGGGAGCAGGACTCTTGCAGAAATCGCCGAACTGAGCGGATTCAATTCGCTGTCCACATTCAACAGGGCATTTTCGAGACACTCCGGATGTACCCCATCCTCATATTTGAAACAGGTATCCCCCCCCATACGAGAAGGTAGCCCGGACATTCCCGGACAAAGGGAGTCCGTCAGACTGAAGAAAAGCGGGAATTATAAAAAATTACTATCTTTGTGTGTTTGGAAAATTAAAAACTGCAAAATATGGCACGTGAAATCAAATTCTCTTTAGTCTATAGAGACATGTGGCAGTCATCCGGGAAATACGTCCCGACTGTCAGCCAACTCAAGGAAGTCGCTCCGGCCATCATTGAGATGGGCTGCTTTGACAGAGTTGAGACAAACGGCGGTGCATTCGAACAGGTCAACCTCCTTTTCGGAGAAAACCCGAACAGGGCGGTCCGTGAATGGACGGCACCGTTCAATAAGGTGGGCATCCAGACACACATGCTCGAAAGAGGACTGAACGCACTCAGGATGAACCCTGTCCCTGCTGATGTCAGAGAACTGATGTACAAGGTGAAATGCAAGCAGGGCACCAATATATCACGTTCTTTCTGCGGACTGAATGACCACAGGAACCTCAGGCTTTCAGTGGAATATGCCAAGAAAGGAGGCATGATATCCCAGGTGGCGCTTTCCATCACCAACTCTCCGATCCATACGGTAGAATATTATATGGGAGTGGTGGACAAGGTCGTAGAATACGGCTGCGATGAAATCTGCCTCAAGGATATGGCCGGTATCGGACGCCCGACAATGCTCGGGGAACTCACCCGCTCCATCAAGAAGAAATATCCGCACATCAAGATACAGTATCACGGACACTGCGGCCCGGGATTCTCCCCTGCCTCTATGCTTGAGGTGGCAAGAGCCGGTGCAGACTATCTTGATGTGGCTGTCGAGCCTCTTTCATGGGGCAAGGTCCATCCGGATGTAATCACCATCCGCGAGATGATGAAAGCCGACGGCTTCCTCGTAAAGGATCTCAACATGGACGCATACATGGAAGTGCGCCGCCTCACCCAGAAATTCATTGACGAATTCCTCGGCTACTGGATTGACCCTAACAACTCGCACATGAGTTCCCTCCTTGTGGGCTGCGGACTCCCTGGCGGAATGATGGGCTCGATGATGGCCGACCTCAAGGGCTTCCACGGGGCAATCAACGCATCGCTCCGCGCCCAGGGCAAGCAGGAACTCTCCCTTGACAACCTCATGGTGATGCTGTTCCAGGAAGTCGAATACGTATGGCCTCGCCTCGGGTATCCGCCACTTGTCACTCCGTTCAGCCAGTACGTGAAGAATACTGCGCTCATGAACCTCATGAACATCCTTAAGGGCCAGCCGAGATGGACGACCATCGACAAGGATACATGGAACATGATTCTCGGCAAGATGGGGAAACTCCCTGGGGAACTTGCTCCTGAAATCGTGGAGATTGCAAAGCAGAAAGGGCTTGAGTTCTACACAGGCAACCCTCAGGATGCATTCCCGAACGAACTCGACAAGTACCGCCAGATGATGAAGGACGAGGGATGGGATTTCGGTGAGGATGACGAGGAACTCTTCGAATTTGCAATGCACGAAAGGCAGTACCGCGACTACAAGAGCGGTGTGGCAAAGGAGCGCTTCAAGAAAGACCTTGAGGCAGCCAAGGAAAAGGCCGGAGCCCCTATTGTCATCACCCGTCCGGTGGTGGAAATGCCGAAATACGATGTTGAAAAAATCGCTGAAAAATACCCTAAGGCCACCCCTGTACAGGCTCCAGTCAAAGGTCAGCTCATCTGGCAGGTGGATGTGGACGACGCCTCCTCTGCCCCTGTTGTCGGTACAGAAGTAAAGGCCGGAGAGGCAATGAGTTATATCCAGACCTACTACGGAATGGAGGAAGTCGTTCCTGCCGTTGACGGCCGCATTGTGGCCATATGCTCAAGGCAGGGCGACATGGTAGCCAAAGGCGAAATCATCGCATTTGTCGAATAATCTGCCTGTTATACAATAGAAAAGAGGGTGAGCCAAAATCTGACTCACCCTCTTCTTTATCCCCTACAACAGGGTCTTATGTGTAACCCGTGACGGAATGGCATGAGGCTTTCTATCAATGTCCAGTCCGCCAATGTTCAGGCACCGTCTCTATCCCGGCCACGCCTTGCCATGGCCAACGGCCCCTCTAAACGGTGTCCTCAGTCAAGGCCTCTGGCACGGAGAAGGGCCGCAGGGTCAGGCTCCGACCCGCGGAACCTCCTGTACAATACCATAGGGTCTTCGCTGCCGCCCTTTTCAAGGATGTTCCGGCGGTAGGACATGGATACATCCCTGTTGAAGATGCCCTTGGACTTGAAAAATTCAAACGCATCCTTATCAAGGACTTCAGCCCAGAGATAACTGTAATATCCTGCATTGTAGCCGCCATTGAAGATATGGTTGAAATATGTCGTCCTGTAGCGCGGTATGATTTCGTCTATAAGGCCTGCACACTCCATGACATACGACTCGAATGCAGACGGGTCGATAACCCTGAGTTCAGGAGACGAGCCGAGGGCCACAGGCTTGCCGCCTGTCATAAGTACGGCAGCCTCCGCTCCTTCTGGTGCCGGAGATTCGGATGCAAAAGGACAGTCTGCAGGGACATAGACCGAAGTGAGTTCATGCCAGCGCATATCGAGAATCGAGGCGGCTGTCAGTTCAGTAGTCATGAATCCCTGATTGAACGTACCGGCATTCCTTATCTTCACAACGAGAGAGTCAGGTATGACTTCTCCTGTCTCATAATGCCTTGCATAGATTTCCAGAGTCTCTGGCTGAAGTGTCCAGTTTTCATTTAACTGCGACGGAAGTTCGACAAAATCCCTTGCAACACTTGTCCCGCTCACGTCCTTATACGTACACTTGCTGAGAAGTCCGTGCAGGGCATGCCCGAATTCATGGAACATGGTGGCTGCCTCATCGAGGGTAAGAAGGGACGGCTTTCCTGCCGACGGCTTGGTGAAGTTTCCGACATTCACTATTATCGGGCGGACATCATGCCCGTCCTCATCCACATACTGATTGCGGAAATTGCTCATCCATGCCCCGCCGCGCTTGCTCGGTCTCGGATAATAGTCTGTAAGAAGGATACCTACAAAGGAGCCGTCCGAATCAGTGACCTTGAAGCCCTCCATGTCCGGATGATATGACGGGATGCTGTCAAGCGTCTCGAAATTGAGCCCGTAAAGCCTGTGGGCAGCCTCGAACACGCCTTCACGCACATTCTCCATCTTGAAATAAGGCTTAATAAGGCTCTCATTGAGTTCGTAGTCCCTGTGCCTTATCCTCTCCGCATAATAGGCCCAGTCCCACGGACATATCACGGGCGTACTGTCCTCCGGCAGGAGTCCTGCCTTTACATCTTCATCCATGAGCGACTGCATGGCCGCCTTCTCTTCTTCAGCCTTCGCTACGGCCGGCACGAAAATCCCGTCAAGGAACCTGTCAACCGTGGCGGCATCATGGGCCATCTTGTCGGAAAGTATATAGTCAGCCGGGGTCTCATAGCCGAGAAGCCGGGCTTTTTCTATCCTGAGTTTCATCAGTTCCACCACCACGGCATTGTTGTCTGTGGCGTTGCCGTTATTTCCACGGGAAGAGTAGGCCATGAACATCTTTTCCCTGAGATCCCTTCTTGAACTGTATGTCATGAACGGAACATAACTCGGATTGTGCAGGGTAAACAACCATGGGCCACCTTCGGCAACAGAATCAGCCCTGGTCATCTTCATGGCATCCCTTACGGATATCTCTGCTGCGGCAGCATCAGCGGCAGCCGCAGAAACCACTGCATCAGGAAGTCCGGCAAGTTGTGAAGAGTCAGTCAGCACCAGCCGGAATGAATTGGTCTCGGCAAGAAGATTGTTCCCGAACTGCTGCTGCAGGGCCGACATCTCCTTGTTTATCTCCCTCATCCGCCTCTGGCCGGCCGCATCGAGGGCGATACCGTTGTTGACAAACGTCCTGTACAGTTTCTCCAGTACGGCATTCTGCTCGGCCGTAAGGTCAAGGGAAGCCCTGTTGTCATAAAGTTCCTTGACCCGTCCGAAAAAATAAGGGTTCATGAATATATTGTCATTGTGCTCCGAAAGCATCGGAAGAGCCTCTGAGACAATGGCCTGCATCTGTTCTGTAGCATCGGACTCGGCAAGATTGAACAGTACGCCGGTCACCTTGTCAAGCAGCGCACCGGATAGTTCATATGCCTCAACCGTATTTTCGAAGGTTGGCTTGTCGTCTTTGGCAAGTATGGCGTCAATCTCGGCCGACTGCCGGTGGATACCGGCTTCAATAGCCTCTATATAGTCTTTCTCCTGTATTTTCTCAAACGGAGGTATGCCATATGGGGTGTCCCATTCCGAAAAGAAAGGATTGGTCCTGTTGCAAGAGTTTATTCCCATAACCAAAAATATAATCAACAATAACCTCAATCCTGCACGTGCAGTAAAATCTGACTCAAAATGTTTCATCTCATCACGGGTTTTAATTGGTTTCAGTACTTGTCCAATGAATATATCTCATCCAGACTCTTACGTATCTTCTGTCTTGCCGGGGCATCAGGATATCCCAGGGAAATCAGCAGAGGGATGCGCTTTGTCTTCGGCACCCCAAGAAGCGAGGCCACCTTCTTCTCGTTGAACCACCCCATAATACATGTCCCCAGCCCCAGATCTGCCGCCTGGAGACAAAAATGCTCTACTGCCATCCCGACATCCATCATACTGTAGTCCTTATGCTTGAGCATGCTGCCTATCTTTGCCGTCACATTCATCTTTTCAAGGACGACAGCCACAATGACTGGAGCCTGATATGCAAACTTGTTCATACCGGTCCCGCATGCCGCATCAGACAGAGCGGCAAGAAGGCTCTTGTCCTCTGCCACAACAAACTTCCATGGCTGTGAATTACATGCAGACGGAGCCAGCCTCGCCGCCTCAAGACATTTCAATATCTTTTCCTTTTCGACAGGCTGCGCCTTGTATTTCCTGTCGCTCTGGCGCACCTGCACAAGATTTTCAAAATCCATAGCAAGAAATCTGTTTCAATACACCCGGCAAACGCTGCCGCCACAACTGGCTACAGCGAAGACAGGTTCATTTCATTGACAATATTTTTACCTTCCGGAGTATAGGCAAATTTCATCCTGTCTTCATAGGCCTTCTCCACCTTGCCCCGGACTATCTTCATGGTGTTGTTGACCATGTGATTCTTCTCCGTAAACGGCTCTGGAAGGACACAGACAGCGGCAGGCAGCCACCTTTCCGGGAATGCCCCGGCATTGGCGCCGCCCTTACGGTACGAGTTAATTTCAGCCTGCAGTTTTTCAAGCATGAGTTTCTTTGCCGGCACGGTGTCGGGATCAACTCCGGGAGCAGCCTCTTTGACATAGGCCCTGAGGGCATCCTTGTTCGGCACCAAAAGGGCTATGGTATAAGGGTCCTGGCTGTTGTGGAGCACTATCTGGTCGATGTACCTGGAATTCTCCACCATAGACTCCTCTATGCCCTCCGGGCTGTATTTTTCTCCGTCAGCGCTGATGAGCAGCGACTTGAAGCGGCCCACCACATACAGGAAATCCTTGTCGCGCATATAGCCCATGTCCCCTGTATGAAGCCAGCCGTCCACTACGGTCTCGGCTGTAGCCTTCGGATTTTTCCAATAGCCGGCCATCACATTCTCCCCGCGGATGACAATCTCCCCTTTCTCGCCGTATGGCAGCGTCTTGCCGTCCGCATCGCAGATCTTTATGTCCATCGGCTTCACCACGCATCCCGATGAGCCGAGGATGTGCCTTGCAGGGGCATTGGCAGAGATGATCGGTGTCGCCTCGGAAAGGCCGTAGCCCTGGTACATAGGGATTCCTATGGCATAATAATACCGCTGAAGGTCGATGTCGAGCAGGGCGCCACCTCCGACGAAGAATTTCATCTGCCCGCCGAGTGCCTGGCGCACACTCTTGAAAATCAGCCTGTCGAACAATGCGAGAAGCGGCTTCTTCCAGAACTGGGTGACACCGCCCTTGTTGTAGCCTTCCTTATTGTAGGCTATTGCCATGTTGAGGGCGAAATGATACAGTTTCTCCACCTTCGGGCCCTTAGCCTTTACTCCTGCCTCTATGTTCTTCTTGAAATTCTTGGCAAGGGCCGGGACACTCAGCATCACGGTAGGCTTTAGTTCCTGTATGCTCATAGGAATGTTCCTGAGCGCCTCCATCGGAGTCCGTCCTGCCGGCACAGTGCCTATCGAGGCCCCGTATGACATCATCGTATAGAAACCGGCGACGTGGGCAAAGCAATGGTCAAGAGGCAGGATTATCAGCATCCTGTCCTGAGGGGTCACGCCTATCACCGACTGTGCCTGCTCCACATTGGCAGTGTAGTTCCTGTGCGTCAGAAGTATCCCTTTAGGGTCAGCCGTAGTTCCGGAAGTATAACTGATGTTGGCATAGTCATCTGGACCGATGGACTCATATCTCTGCCTGAACATATCCTCATGCTCCGAGAGGAAGACATCCCCCATCTGCCGGATCTCAGACACAGGCATCTCCCTGTCCCCGTATTCCTGGAGATCATCCAGCACTATCACTTTCTGCACGAGCGGAAGGTCGGCAAGAATCTTCCTGATTTTCGGGAGTTGCTGCCCGGACACCATCACATATTTCGAGTCGGAATGCCTGATGCGGAACACAAGGTCATTGCTTTCCTCAAGTTTGACTGACAGCGGCACATTGACCGCTCCCGCATAAAGGATACCCAGTTCCCCAAGCACCCAGAGATTGCGGCCTTCAGAAAGCAGGGATACCTTCTCCCCTTTCTGCACCCCGAGGGCCATGAGCCCCGCCGCAATGCGGTATGCTTCTTTCCGGGTCTGTTCAAATGTCGTGGCCGTCCATTCCTTTCCGTCTTTTTCCCACAGGAAAGTGTTGGAGGCGAACTGCCTTGTGTATTTCTCCACAAACTGGATGATGGTGATTCTATCTGCCATATCTGTTACTGATTACTTGATGCCAAATGAAAGGGCCGGATACGGATGCCCATAAAGACCGGCTACTGAATGTCCTTGAAAAGGCCGAAAAGTTCGGCGTCAATCCTGTCCGTTATCTCCTGGAAGTCTTCCGGCCTGTTCTCGAACTTTATCCTGTCCACATCCAGGATGAGAAGCCTGTGGCTGTATTCTGAAATCCACGCCTCATACCGCTCGTTCAGGCCTGTGAGATAGTCAATCCTTATGCTCTTCTCGTATTCCCTGCCGCGCTTCTGGATCTGGTTGACGAGATTCGGAATGGACGAGCGCAGATAAATCAGCAGGTCAGGAGGATTGACGAGAGACATCATCAGGTCGAAGAGGTCGGAATAATTCTCAAAGTCCCGCGTGCTCATCAGTCCCATCGCATGAAGATTCGGTGCGAATATCCGGGCATCCTCATAGATAGTCCTGTCCTGGATGATGACATCCGGAGACTTGGAGATTTCCACTACATCCTTGAACCTTTTGTTGAGAAAGTATACCTGAAGATTGAAAGACCAGCGCTCCATATCTTCATAGAAATCAGAAAGATAAGGATTGTAGTCCACAGACTCGAATCTCGGGGTCCACTTATAATGGGCTGCAAGCATCTTTGTGAGAGTCGTCTTGCCGCTTCCGATATTTCCGGCTACCGCTATATGCATATTTACAGAATTTTTTATTTATGGGGACAAACTTAATTAAAATCTGCGGAAAATCCGATTTTTGCCTATTTTTGCCACGTATGAAAATGAAGAATGTCATAGAGAAGATGATGAAAGACAACAATTCCCCGGTATTTTCAGACTCAAAGCCTCATTACGAACTCCTTGACGGGCTCAGGGGCGTGGCCGCCCTTCTTGTGATATTCTACCATATCGGCGAAGGCTTCGCCACGAGTCCGATAGACCAGCATGTCAACCACGGATATCTGGCCGTGGACTTTTTCTTCATACTTTCGGGATTCGTCATCGGATATGCCTACGATGACAGGTGGAAGACATCGCTGACGATGAAGAGTTTCTTCAGGCGCAGGCTCATAAGGCTGCATCCGATGGTCATCATGGGGGCCGTGCTCGGGGCTGTGGCGTACTGCATCCAGGGATGCCAGCGATGGGACGGGACGCAGATGCCGCTGACTATGGTGCTCATAGCCTTTCTCCTAAACCTTTTCCTCCTGCCGGCCGTGCCAGGGACAGGGGCGGATGTGAGGGGTAACAATGAGATGTTCCCCCTGAACGGCCCGAACTGGTCGCTTTTCTTCGAATATATCGGCAACATCCTCTACGCGCTTTTCATAAGGAAAATGTCCACCCGATGGCTGACGGTTCTCGTGGCAGCAGCAGGCCTCGGGCTCGGGGCGTTTGCCGTCGGCAATCTCTCCGGATTCGGACATCTCGGGGTCGGCTGGTCCATGATTGACTGGAATCTCCTGGGGGGCTTCCTCCGCCTGATGTTCTCATTCTCTATCGGACTCCTCATGTCAAGGGTATTCCGTCCGGTGAAAATCCGCGGGGCATTCTGGATATGCAGCGCCATAACGGCAGTCCTGCTTTCTCTCCCGCACATCGGCGGCGGAGACAGACTGTGGCTGAACGGGCTTTATGAGGCCGTCTGCACCATCTTCATCTTCCCTGTCCTCGTATGGCTCGGAGCCTCCGGAAAGACCACCGACAAGGTCACCTCGAAGGTGTGCAGATTCCTCGGGGACATTTCATATCCGGTCTATGTGGTGCACTATCCCCTGATGTACCTGTTCTACGCATGGCTGTGGGGCGGAGAAGAGACGATTCCGTTCAGCCAGGCCTGGCCCGCAGCAGCCGCTGTCGTCATCGGCAGCATCATCCTCGCATGGCTGTGCCTGAAGTTCTATGACGAGCCTCTGCGCAGATGGCTCGGGAAAAAATGCCATTAGTCCAGATATGTCCCGGGTTTAATGGCATTATTGACATGATAGTGTGGAATTTGCACCAGCCCGGAAATTATAAAAGCAACTCCTCGGCAACCGGTGCGTTTTCAAAAAACATCACATAATATATAGGAATATATGTAATGCCGTTTTTGACAAACACTTCACGTTCATTGGACAGCACATAGGCATTCTGGACATTGTATTCCTCTATAGACATGAACTTGTCCAAGGCACTGTGTATAGTGTAATCCTTGCCTGATTTCACTTCAAGCGGAATATTTGACAGCGTGTCGCAATCATCTATAAGATAATCGACTTCGCCGTTCTTCTTATTGTCGTAATAATACAGATTGTACCCGTGGGCACGCAGTTCCTGTGCAACAACGGTCTCATATACTGAACCGAGATTGATGCTTTTCACATCCGACATCACGGCTCTGACATTATTGCGGTAGTATATCCCGGAAAGTATGCCGACATCGTTGAGATACAGTTTCATAAGATTTTTCCCGCTGTTTTCTACCAAAGGATACGACGGCTTGCTTATGGCTTTTACCTCAAGCGCAATTCCCGAAGAAATAAAGTCTCCTGCTGACCTTTCTGTATAACATATCTATTTGTTTTTCAATTGCAAAAATAATCTTTTATTCACAAAAAGGTGCGTTTTCCTATAAATTTTACCGCCAAAAAGGTGCGTTTTCCTATAAAAAACGGCCACCAAAAGGTACGTTTTCCTGAAAATTAATTGAAATGTCCGGAGACAGATAAAAAGAAATGAGTAAATTTGAAGCATTGATTCATCAAGACAACAATATGCTTCAGATAAAGAATTTCTATTTCAACCCCCTGCATGAGTGCTGCAGCGTGGCATGGGACGGTACAGGGGAATGTGTCATCATAGACCCGGGATTCTATATACCGGACGAACGGGACATACTTAAGGATTTCATAGCGGACAAGGGGCTCAAGCCTGTCAAGATACTGCTGACACACGCACATTTCGACCATGTCTTCGGGCTTAAGGAGTGCGCCGGCATGTATGGAATCCCGGTATATATGGATCCTGCAGACAAGGGGACCCTGGAAAATGCCGGATATTTCTGCAGCATGTTCGGCCTCAAAAAGCCGGAGACTGATGTCCGGACCGAGGATATCCATGACGGTGACAGGATAAAGTTCGGCGACACGGAGTTTGAAGTCCTTTCAACTCCGGGACATACTCCTGGAGGCGTATGCTTCTACGACAGGGCTGACAAGGTGCTCTTCAGCGGTGACACGCTTTTTGCAGGGGCAATCGGCCGCACAGACCATCCCGGAGGCGATTACGACAAACTCATGGAAGGAATTTTCAATAAACTGACTGTCCTTGACGGCGATGTGGAGGTCATTCCGGGCCATGGCCCGCATACGACCATCACTGACGAGAGGACGAAAAACCCTTTCCTCCAGCCGTTCAACGAGCCTTATGAAGAGGATGACCGGCAGTCATGACACTAATGTCTCTTGGACAAGGGCCGGCCAGGCCGGCATACATGATATTGCAGCATGGACAACAAGAATGAATATATAGAAATCGAGGGGGCAAAAGCACACAATCTCAAGAATGTGTCGCTCTCGATTCCGCGGAATGAATTTGTAGTCATCACGGGACTCAGCGGAAGCGGGAAGTCTTCGCTTGCCTTTGACACTATCTATGCGGAGGGGCAGCGCAGATATATGGACACGCTCTCCGCATATGCCAAGCAGTTCATGGGCATTCTTGAGAAGCCTGATGTGGAGAGCATCACCGGACTCAGCCCAATCATCGCCATCGAACAGAAGACCACCGGAAACAACCCGCGGTCAACAGTGGGCACAATCACTGAAATCTATGACTTCCTGAGGCTTCTGTATGCCAAGGCATCAACAGCATATTCTCCCGCTACAGGCAGGCCGATGGTCCGGTACACGGACGAGCAGATAGTCTCCCTGATAATGGACAGTTACCGGGACAGGAAATGTCTCCTCCTCTCCCCTCTCGTGAAAGGCCGCAAGGGACACTATAAGGAACTTATCGACCAGTTGCGCCGCAGAGGGTACACACAGGCCCGTATAGACTCTGAAATCAGGGATCTTGCAGAAGTTACGGCCCTTGACAGATACAAGCCGCATTTCATAGAACTCGTGGTAGACAAACTCAAGCCGACTGCAAGAGACGAAAAACGGATAAAGGACTCTGTATATACCGCCCTGAATCTCGGCAAGGGCTCTCTTGCAGTCATGGACATGGAGAGCGGGGAACTCCAGCACTATTCCAAACATCTTGTCTGCCCGGACACGGGGCTCTCGCTTGCCGAACCGGCGCCACACTCATTCTCATTCAATTCCCCCCAGGGATATTGCCCGCACTGCAAAGGACTCGGAATGATTGTGGACGTCAATATCGACACCATCATCCCAGACAGGAAAATATCAATCGCCGACGGAGGCATACTTCCGCTGGGAAAAATGAGACAGACCAGAAAATTCGACATGATCCGGTCTGTGGCAAGGAAATACGGATTCTCCCTGTACGACCCGATAGAAGAACTGGGAGATGAGATTATTTCCCTGCTGATATTCGGCTCCGATGAACTTTTCCGTGTCGGCGAAGGCTCTTCATCCGAAATGGTCTCATATCCAGGCATTGTTGAAGACATCTCCGACAAGATAGTCTGTCCTGTATGCCATGGCACCAGGCTCAACAAAGAGACGGAATATTTCAAGATAGACGGGAAATGCATCTCGGAAGTATCTTCGATGGAGATTTCCGAACTCAGCAGATGGCTCGCCTCCCTCAATGCAAAATTCAGCGACAGGGAAAGGCTCATTGCAAGAGACATATTGAAAGAACTGACAGAGAGGGTGTCTTTCCTGCTCGATGTCGGGCTGGAGTACCTGTCACTCGACAGGGCTACAGGCTCGCTGTCCGGAGGGGAGAGCCAGAGGATAAGGCTTGCGACCCAGATAGGCTCAAAACTCGTGAATGTGCTCTATATACTCGACGAGCCGAGCATAGGGCTGCACCAGAGAGACAACCGCAAACTCATCGCATCCCTGAAGAACCTGAGGGATGAGGGCAATTCCGTAATGGTGGTAGAACATGACGCAGAGACCATGCTCTCGGCAGACTGGCTCGTGGATGTAGGACCCGGGGCAGGAGAAAACGGAGGGAGGATATGCGTGAGCGCCCCTGTGGACATGCTTCTCAAGACAGATGGAGGCTGCCCGGGCACAGACTGCCCCACCGGCAAGGCAGTCAGCACGGCTGACAGTGAACTGCTGAAACACTGTATCATCGGGGAGTCAGTGACACTTGATTACCTGACGGGAAAAAAGAGCATCGGAATCCCTGCCTACAGACGGACAGGCAACGGGATGACTCTCGGCCTGAGAGGGGCAAGGGGCAACAATCTGAAAAACATAGACATAGACTTTCCTCTTGGAATACTCATCGGTGTAAGCGGTGTAAGCGGCAGCGGGAAGTCCTCTCTCGTTAACGAGACCCTGATGCCGATACTGAAAAACAAATTCTATAACGCCAGGATGCAGCCGCTTCCGTATGACAGGGTCGTCGGCATCGAGAATATCGACAAACTGATAGAAATCGACCAGAGCCCGATAGGCAAGACCCCGAGGAGCAATCCGGCCACTTTCACAGGTGTATTCAATGACATCCGCAACCTTTTCGAATCTACACCGGACGCCAAAGTCCGCGGATTCAAGGCCGGAAGATTCTCGTTCAATGTCCCCGGAGGAAGATGCGAAGAGTGCAAAGGGGCGGGCATAAAGGTGATTGAGATGAATTTCCTCCCTTCAGTGAACGTAATATGCAAGGAATGCCGGGGACGCCGTTACAAGGAAGATACCCTCGCTGTAAGATACAAAGGGAAAAATATCAGCGATGTACTGGAGATGCCCATCAGCGAGGCATGCGAATTTTTCAGCAGCATACCGGCCATCAGCCAGAAACTGAAGGCTCTCTCCGATGTCGGGCTCGGATATGTGAAACTCGGACAGTCCGCAGTCACCCTCTCGGGAGGGGAAAGCCAGAGGATGAAACTGGCGGCAGAACTCGCCCGGAAAAGTACCGGCAACACCCTATACATCCTTGATGAGCCCACGACAGGCCTCCATTTTGAAGACATAAAGATACTTCTCGGTGTCCTGCAGAAACTTGTGGACCAGGGCAACACCGTCATCATCATCGAGCACAACCTCGATGTGCTGAAATCCGTGGACTACATCTTCGACATGGGCCCTGAAGGCGGCAAGAAAGGCGGCACCATTGTTGCACAGGGCACCCCGGAGCAACTTGCAGAAAATCCCGCGTCGGTCACCGGGCCATTCCTGAGGGAAATTCTCAGCCAGCAGAAGACGGAGTGACGGCAGTATCCCTTACCTGCCTGCCACACGCAGACCAGATACAACACTAATCCCGCTTTGGATACAATGGAAGAGATAAAGATATTCTGTGAAAATGACAGGAGTTACCATAAGGTAAGACTCGGCACACCGCTATCAGAACTTTCCGGACAGTTCTGCAGCACGGTCTTCGATGACAAGAACAAGGTCGAACTTCCAGTTCTGGCCGCACTGGTAGACCATCAGCTGAAAGAACTCGAATTCAAGGCCATAGTCTCGCATCAGGTGGAATTTATCGGATATAACCATCCTGACGGCCGCCGGACATATGTACGCTCCCTGTGCTTCGTCCTGCAGAATGCTGTAAGGGAACTGTATCCTGACAAGGTGCTCGCGATACAATATTCGCTGCCAAGCGGCCTGTACTGCGAACTGCATGCGGCCAGAGACATGGAGGACGGGCATCCTGACGTATGCTATATCACTGACAGCGAAATCGAGGCTCTCAGGGACAGGATGCAGGAAATAATCGATGCAGACCTCCCGTTCCATAAATTCAAGATGAATTTCGATGAGGCCGGACAGATCTTTCTCCGCAACAACCAGCCTGACAAGGCGCAACTTCTGAAATCGATAGGGAAATTCACCTACAGCGTCTACACCCTCGGAGACCAGACAGACACTTTCTATGGGCCGCTCGTCCCGTCGACAGGCTACCTCAAGGTTTTCGACATAATGGGATTCAACAACGGGTTCTGTCTCCAATACCCTGCTGAAGGCAATGTCAGCAAGGTCATGCCGATGAAAAGACAGTCAAAGATAGCGGCCACACTGAAAGAATATGCAGACTGGTGCTCAATCATGCATGTCAGGGGGGCAGGGACGCTGAACAAGACCATATCCGAAGGCAATGCCATCAGACTCATCAACATAGCCGAAGCCCTGCATGAAAGGAAATATGCCGACATAGCCGACCAGATATACGCCAGGCGGGACAGGGTGAAAATCGTCTTCATAGCGGGGCCGTCCAGCAGCGGAAAGACATCATCCTCCAAACGGCTTGCCATCCAGTGCAAAGTACTTGGACTTAATCCGAAAGTGATTGAACTCGACAACTATTTTGTAGACAGGGACAAGACCCCTAAGGACGACAACGGGGACTACGACTTTGAATCGCTTGGGGCAATGGACCTGGAGTTCCTCAGCAGCCAGCTCAACGACCTGCTGGCAGGCAAGAGTGTCAGCCTGCCTACATTCAATTTTAAGGAAGGCAGGCGGCAGTTCAACGGCGAGACCATGCTGCTTGAAGACAAAGACATCCTCATCATGGAAGGAATCCATGCACTGAATCCGGCCATGACACCTGATGTAGACAACTCAAGGATATTCAGGGTGTATGTCTCGGCCCTCACCTCTCTCCCGCTTGACGAGAACAACAACATCTCGACATCCGACAACCGTATGCTGCGCAGAATGGTGAGGGACAACAGGACACGCGGAATAAATCCGGAAGGTACCATCATGAGGTGGCACAGTGTCAGACGCGGAGAAAACCGCAACATCTTCCCGTATCAGGAAAATGCCGATGCCGTATTCAATTCAGCCCTCATATTTGAACTTCCTCTCCTGAAATATTATGCAGAGCCTCTCCTGCGCCGTATACCGCCGCACTCTCCAGCCTATACCGAAGCCATCAGGCTGCTGAAATTCCTGGAATACGTGGTTGCACTTTCCCCTGACGAGATTTCAGCCATCCCTCCGACCTCCATCATGAGAGAATTCATCGGCGGACAATCATTATGACACAGTCCATCCTGATTACGGCCCGCCATCATTTAGAGGCGGGCGATAAATGTGGATTATAAAAAAGAAAAAAACGCAAAAAACAGAAAAACTTTCTGCAAAAAAAAGAAATTTCAGCATAAGGAGGAACCTGCTCCCTTGGCTTTCTGCCGGCACATCCATAGTTTTGCAGCAGGAATGTCTATTGTATGAAAATAAAAGAACTTAGCCCCGAAGACAGGCCGAGGGAGAAGATGCTGGAAAAAGGGGCAGGCAGCCTGAGCACTGCCGAACTCATCGCCATCCTCCTGCGCACAGGGACAGGAAAGTCCAATGCGGTGGAGACTGCACGGAAACTTCTGAACATGGCAGGCGGGAACCTGACAGGCCTGTATTCGCTGTCAGTGGAAAAGATGTGCGGTATCACAGGCATAGGACAGGGCAAGGCCATCACAGTCGCGGCAGCCATCGAACTCGGCAGGAGATTCGGGGCGGAGACGAGCCGCATAGAAAAAATCTCCGTCACTTCCCCAGACATGATATACAGGATGATGCTGCCTAAAATGAAAGGTCTCGGACACGAAGAGTGCTGGGTAGTGTATCTCAACAGGGCCAATTACATTACTGGCTGCGAACAGGCCAGCCGCGGAGGGCTTGACGCCACCACTGTGGACATTAAGATAATAGTGCGCAAAGCCCTCGAAAAACTTGCCAGCGGCATCATTCTCATCCACAACCACCCCTCCGGAAACCCGATGCCGGGAACAGCGGACATAAACATGACAGGCAGGCTGAAAAAGGCTCTCGAGACATTTGACATATCACTGACTGACCACATCATCGTCTGTGATGACAGATACTACAGTTTCGCCGATGAAAGGGCAACGGTCACAGGCACTGGAAAATAAAACCGGTTTACCGGAAATTGAACCTCAGGCCGACTTCAAGACTGAAGTTGACAGGCCTGTCCTGCCATACCGTCCTGTATGGGCCGCTGTTGTGGAAAGAATACTGCACCCCGGGCTCGACATATATGCCGACTGCCGGTGTAAAATCGAACTCTGCTCCTGCTGCCGCACCGACAGACCACTGGAGAGGCTTCACGGTGACATTATTTTTTGAGGAGACCGTTTCGTGGACTCCTGCGGTGACAGACTTGACCTTCTCGTTCCCGGCCACACATTTTTCCACCATCCCGCCGGCAGTAAGATAGAGTGACCATCTTTTCCTTGCAAAGACATCGAAATTCACCTGCAGAGGGATGCCTATATAATGCAGGCTCAGGTCTGCCACATAGGTCCTGGTGCCACTGCCTGCCTCTATATCTGACGAAAGCATCGTGTATGTAATACCTGTCTCAAGGCTCCAGCGCCGCGTCAGACCGTAACGGACCGAGATGCCGGCCCGGACTGGCTGCCTGTGCCTCACCTTTGTCTCTATTTCATCTCCGTTGCTGAAGAGGCCTACCCCGGCCGGGTCAGACATGCTGAGCAGTGACCCCACCTGTTCCCTGCCCAATGGCACAGGGGAAGAAAGCAGGGAAGCAAGCCCTGTCCCGCCTCCGGAAGTCCCCGGAGCATTGGAATAGAATAGATCCGCACTCACCCTGTTCCGCGAAGCATATCTTCTTCCGTCTGCATATACTTCAGGATACTCTGGAGAGAATGATGCATCATATTCTCCATCATTTACAGAATCCGGAATCGCCCCGGCAGAAGAGCCGGTCTCCATCACATCCTGCTCCGCATCTACATCACCCCCTGTTTCAGGGACATGCCGGGACGCATCTGCATAATCCTCGGGGCCCTGAACAGTCATCGTCGCATCCCTGTCATCCGAAAATGTCTGGATAGTCCTGGCAACACTTTCCGCATCTGGAGTCCCGGGGACGTCAGATGTACGGTCTGCAGATGAAGAGTCGCCGGCAACTGGATTCTGTCCGGACACAGGCCTGCGCATCAGATAGAGCCGGCCTGGAGGAGATGACAGGCCCTCCGGGGCAGAGGCGACCAGGATTTCTGACGGAGTCCCGGAGCGCAGGGGCATGACAGCCACTTGGGGAGTCTTTTCTTCAGGCATTGATCCCGGGGCAAAAAGGACAGCGGCAAGGATAAGGACGGCTGCAGCAGATGATGCTGCCACCCAGAATACAGGCACGCGGCGTCTGCCGCCTTTTTCCACACCTCTGTTTTCCATCCCTGTCAGACCGGCTGCCTCTCCGGCAGTCTTCCCTCCTGCCTCTACAGATGCAGAGACAGCCTCCCACAAGCCCTCCGGCTCGGGCAGGGAATAATCTTTCATTTTCCCTCTAAGGTCTTCTATCCATTTGTCTTCCATCTGTGTCTGTCACTCTTTTTCTGTCTGCTGCCTGTCAGAGGTTCTGCTCCCTCCATTTACGTATCCTGGAAGCCAGCAGGGCCTTTGCCCTGTGGAACTGCGACGCGGAAGTTCCCTCCGATATCCCGAGCATGGACGCTATCTCCCTGTGGCTCTTCTCCTCGAATACATACAGATTGAATACTGTCCTGTATCCGTCCGGAAGTTCCCGGATCATCTTATGGAGCACATCCTGAGGAATATCTTCAGTATCCGGCTCCCCGTCGACAGCATCCTCCCGGATACAGGCATCCTGCAGCCTCCGTGTCCTGTCACTGCCCCTAAGGGACTTGAGTGTCTCGTTCACTGTGATACGCGTCATCCATGCCCTTAAAGAGCCTTGACCCCGGTAATCGAACCGGTCCAGCGATGACAATATCTTCAGGAAACTCGTCTGCAATACATCCTTTACGTCTTCATCAGAAGACAGGTACCTTGAGCAAACCGCAGCAAGATAGCCTATATGACGATGGTACAGATCCGCCATTGCAGACCTGTCACCATTCCTGATAGACTGTACGATATGATAGTCCCTGTCATTTGTCATCGTCAGGACAGCACTCAATTATCTTGCCACAGCCCGGACTGCCGCATACCTATCCGAGAACAAGGGCCGAAGTCCCCGGCATTTCACTTTCACCTGTTCCGTCCTGCGAGGCTACGGCATCGCCTGGAGTATATTTGAACACATGGGTCTTCTCCTTGCCGTAGGCATTCCATTTCAATGTGAACGAGACCTCTTCGCCGGGTACAAAGCCGAAGGCGGAAAGCCTGAATGCAGCCACTCCCCATGCCCATACTCCAGAGTTGTCCCCATCTGCATCATGCCTGAATTCAAGCACATAAGGGTCGTCAGGGTCTGGCTGGACCAGATTGACCTTATGCTGCTTCCCTGTCCCGCTTGTCAATGTCTGGAAATGTATCGTAAAATATCCGTCTTCTATGGCTGTCATCCAGCTTTTCATGATTTCTACCGGGTCGCTGCCGTATTCCGCATCAAGGTCGGTAACATCTTCCGGCACCTGCACCATATCTTTGGTAAGGATATCCCTGAACCAGTTTACTGTCACTGCCCTGTCATAGTCTCCGCTTTCCACGTCAGCATACGAAAAGTTGACGAATGCCCTTGTCGGCTCATCATATGGAGACTCGTCCATGTTTACGGCGGTGAGTGTAGTCTGCTCATCCAGTTGCATATAGAAGCCGCCGTCATCCAGAGGCTTCACTGTCACAATGGCATCCGGATAATAAAGCGACATGTCGTATCCGTTGTTGTCGTCCAGACATGACTGGACAGAGATGACGGAGGCCGCAGACATTGCCGTCAAAAATATCTTCCTGAAACTTTTTCTGATGTTATCCATAATTGTCAATCTTTAAAATCCATATCATTAAATCCCGAAAATCCGGAATCTTGCATCAAAATTTTGTCCCGGAGGAATTAAGAAGTATCTTTGTAAAGATAAACTGACGGTCATCTGATTGTCAATGAAAAATATGCCTTATGAAAATCATCAATCTCGGAGAAAGCAATTCCGTCCTCAACAGTTTTATGGCACAGATGAGAGACAAGGACATACAGAAAGACCACATGAGATTCCGCAGAAATCTCGAAAGAGTCGGGGAAATCTTTGCCTATGAAATCAGCAAAGTGCTGGACTATTCCGTAAAGGATGTGCGCACCCCTCTCGGGATTGCTGACATCCCCACATATGACAACAGCCTTGTCATCGCCACTATCCTGCGGGCCGGCCTGCCTCTGCATCAGGGTCTCCTGAACTTCTTCGACAATGCCCAGAATGCCTTTGTGGCAGCCTACAGAAAATACGACAAAGGCGATGATTTTCATATCAACATCGAGTACGCCAGTTCTCCGGATCTCTCCGGCAAGACACTCATACTTGCAGACACGATGCTCGCCACGGGGGCTTCACTTGAAATCACATACAACAGGCTCAGGGAAAACGGGGAGCCGGCCCATACCCACCTTGTATGTCCGGTATCAAGCATCTACGCGGTAGAATATATCCAAAGGCATCTTCCGTCAGACAAGGTGACTCTCTGGGTGGCTGCAATAGACGAAGAACTTACAACGCACTCCTACATAGTCCCGGGACTCGGTGATGCAGGAGACCTCGCATACGGAGACAAGATCTGACAAGGAGGCGGACCCAGAGACTCAGAGCAGAGGGGCGAACAACTGCATTATCGACTGCCCCAGCTTACTGTACCATGGACGGCTCTTCCACTGGCGGAGAGTAATCTCCCGGCACTGCTGCATATCACGCATGAATATGGACTTGTTCGCCAGTGCTATGTCTTTGCTGTATATATAGGAATTCACCTCATAATTGATCTCGAGGCTTCTGAAATCCATGTTTGCAGATCCGATTACAGACAGATAGTCATCGGAGACAATGGTCTTCGAATGGATGAATGTACCTGTCCATTCATAGATTCTGATACCCGCCTCCAGACATTCGTTGTAATATGACCTGTTGGCCGGGCCCATATAGACCGAATCAGGCTTCTGGGGAAGCATCAGCCGGACATCCGTACCTTTGAGTGCCGCTGTCTTGAGCGCCATCAGAAGGGACTCGGGAGGAACGAAATAAGGGGTCTGGATATAGATATAGTCTTTTGCATGTTCCACGGCCCATACCGTGGCCATCTGCAGTATAGGCCATTTGTCATCAGGCTCGTCAGGAACAATCTGCATGAGGATGTCATTGCCCGGGAACTTTGCCTGCTGCGGGAAATACTCCGTCAACGGGCCATCGATTTTCCCGCCGGAGTTGATGAAAGACGTCATGAATGAATACTGCAGGCTCGAGACAGCATTCCCAGTAATCCTGATATGGGTGTCCCTCCAGCGCATGAAATAGTCTTCGCTTATGTTCATCCCGCCGGTATACCCTATCTTTCCGTCAATCACCACTATCTTCCTGTGATCCCTGTAATTGAGAAGGGCGCTGAGACGGAGGATAGAGAATTTTGGGTCAGTGAAAGACACCACCTCCACCCCGGCCTTTTTCATTTCCTTGAAATAATGCGGACGGATCTTGATGTTGGCGATATTCTCATATATGAAGCGCACCTTCACCCCTTCCCTCGCCTTCTGCATGAGAAGTTTCTTTATGAGCCGGCTGCTCTTGTCTTTCTTGAAAAGGAAATATTCGACATGGATGTGATGCCGGGCATTCCTGATGTCCTGCGTCAACGCCTCGAACTTCCGCTTTCCTGAAGTGATGATCTCTATATCGTTGTTGGCGGTCACGGAAGTACCGTTGCTCTTGGAGAGAAGTCTGGCAAGTTCCTGATATTCCGGACGCACCCTGTTGAACGCATCATCACCGAAAAGCACATGCCTGATGCTTCCGTCTGCCCTTGAATGGAAAAACCTGAGAAAATTCCTCCTCCTGGTGTTGAAGAGCCTTGTCCTGCGGATATCAAACCCGAACATTATATAGAGGACGATACCCACCACCGGAAGAAAAGATATGACAAGAATCCATGCTATCTTTTTCCCGGAATCCCTCTCATCCGTGATGACGACCAGAATTGTTCCGATGATGATCAGGACAAAAAGGAACGAAAGCAGATGGTTGGGAAGGGTGGTCATACGGCTATTCTGTCATCTTTTCAATCTTGAAATGAGAGTGGCTGATGTGCAGGATGTCACCGTCACATCCACATATTCTCCAGTGACATGCCCTTCTGCGGGGAATACGCATACTTTGTTGTTGCTCGCCCTTCCGAAAAGTTCATCGGGACTTCTTTTCGAGACACCTTCGACAAGGACACGGTGCGTACGCCCGATCTCCTTTTCATTGCTGGCAAGACTGAGCCTGTTCTGGAGGGCGATTATCTCATTTAACCGCCTCGTCTTGACTTCATCCGGGATGTCATCTGCAAACTTCCTTGCGGCCAGAGTCCCCGGACGCTCGGAATACTGGAACATGAATGCCGAATCGAAGCCGACCGCCTCCATGAGCGAAAGAGTATCCCTGTGGTCCTGCTCCGTCTCACCGCAGAACCCGGCTATCACATCAGTAGTGATACCACAGTCGGGAATCACGCTGCGTATTTTCTTTACCCTCTCCAGATACCACTCACGAGTATATTTTCTCCGCATCTTTTCAAGCATGACATTACTGCCCGACTGGACGGGCAAGTGGATGTGACGGCAGATATTGTCATACATGGCCATGGTATATATGACTTCATCGCTGATATCCTTCGGATGGGATGTAGAGAAGCGCACCCGCAGATCCGGGCTTATCTGGGCAACGGACTCAAGCAGCCTGGCGAAATTCATGTCATTGTCGGCTGTTTCAGGGTCCTTCCAATAGTATGAATCCACATTCTGTCCGAGCAGGCAGACTTCTTTATAGCCCATAGCGACAAGGTTCTCCGCCTCTTTGAGGATGGTCTTCGGATCCCGGCTCCGTTCTGCCCCTCTTGTATACGGCACGACACAATATGAACACACATTATTGCATCCCCTCATTATGGATATGAATGCAGACACCCCGTTCCTGTCCATCCTGACAGGCGTGATGTCGGCATAGGTCTCTTCATGGGACAGAAGCACATTGATCTGCGGATGGCCGGAAGAGGCAGCCTCCAGCATCTGCGGAAGAGTCCGGTAGGAGTCCGGGCCGGCCACAAGGTCGACTATATGGCTGTCAAGAAGCCTGTCCTTCAGTCTTTCTGCCATACAGCCCGTGATGCCTATGATGACATTGTCCCTTTTCTTTTTCTGCAGACGGAACTGCTCGAGCCTTCCCCAGATCCGCTGCTCGGCATTGTCTCTGATAGAGCATGTATTGACAAGGATGACATCCGCCACGCCTATGTCTTCCGTGCGGGTATAGCCGGCATCCTGAAGAATGGACAGCATGACTTCGCTGTCATTCACATTCATCTGGCACCCGTATGTCTCTATGTATACTTTTTTGTCCACTGTGTTCTCCGCCTTGTCCATAAAATATGATTTTTCAGCACTCTGCGCATGCTCCCGCACGGTCCGGGGAGCATCACGCAACGCAAATATACGGTTTTTAATCTGATTTCTTTTACTATCTTTGCAAAGATGTATCATTTGCATATGACGGATCTTCTGAAAAAGAAAACGGCGCTGCTGGCTGTTGCACTCATTGTTGTCCTGTGCCAGGGATGTACCCGGCTCAGGGACATCAGGATTGTCTCGTGTGGAGTGGAATCCGTTTCCATCCAGGGTATGAGAGGCCTGTCTGCAGTCCTGGGAGTAGGGGTGGACAACCCTGCCGGCACAATGACCCTGTCAGAGATCAGCGGACGGGCATATATCCAGGACCGTCTGCTCGGTGAGTTCTCGTCAGATGACGTGGAGATAGCAGGGAGGACGGTGTCGGAATGCAGGATACCGGTCATATTCACCCTTGACAGGGACATATCCCTGCTCGGGCTTCTTCCTCTTGTCCGCAGCCTTGACACCGGCAGCGTGACAGTGGACATCTCGATGAAAGTCAAGATGAAGGGCGGGGTATCGAAACGCTTCCGGTTTGAAAGGCTTCCGGTCTCACAAATCCTGCGTGACAGCAATCTCCCTGGCGACCCGCACATCAGGGATTTGTTCTTATGATAAAAAAGTCGGACATGAACAGGACAACACGCTCTTTTATACTCATACAGATACTGCTGGCAATATCCGCAGTATCTGCCTTTTCCGCAGTTCCGCCACAGGCGGCCACCATGTCAGCAGAGACGGTCAAAGACTCGTCCGGAGTCCGGAGCATACCGGAAGGATATGCACTGAAAGACTCTGTAATATATGTTCCGGCACCGAAAGCCGATACGCTCCTTGCCGGGAAAAACATATTCAGCATAATGCCGGCGGTGGAAAAGGGCTATGCCGCCGATGTCAAGGTGCACCAGTCATCGGAAATACGCGCCTCTATGAATGCACATTTTGCAGGAAATGCATCCCGGCAGATCAGCGGCTACCGCATCCGCATCTTCTTCGACAACAAGCAGTCTTCAAGGGAAGACTCACAGGCCGTCATGGACAGGTTCACCGGCATGTATCATGATGTGCCGGCGTACAGAAGTTATGTCAACCCTTATTTCAAGGTCACTGTCGGAGATTTCCGGTCAAAGACAGAAGCCATGCAATTGCTCAGGAAGATAAGGCATGAATTCCCGGCGGCATTCATAGTAAAGGAGAAAGGGATATGCTATCCTGCAGTGGACAAGGAAAATGCCGTGACTGCCGACACACTTGAAATCCTCTACAGGCTTCCGGAACCGGAAAATGAAATGACATTGTAACCATCTAAACCGTATGTCATGCTGAAACAAGGGCTTGAACTGAAACAGACGCAGAAACTGTCTCCTCTGCAGATACAGACTATTAAACTGATAGAACTCCCTGCCCAGGAGCTCGAGCAGCGCATACGGAAAGAACTGGAAGAAAATCCCGTACTTGATGAAAATGTGGCCAAGGAGACCGACGACACGGAAGAAGGGCCTCGGGAGGTCTCGCTTTCCGAGTACAAGGAGGATGACTCCATCCCTAGTTACAGACTAAGGGTCAACA
>JADILX010000021.1 GCA_017695025.1 Candidatus Cryptobacteroides excrementavium | reverse complement strand
TCGGAATATCATGTATGTCAGGATAAGTGTTCGGATTAGGGATGGTTACTGTTAGCGGTATAGAATCTGGGTAGAATTTACCTAATCTTGATCTGTAACTTTCCGATAGGACAACAATCTTGTTTGTGTGATTGCACAGGTATCTGTACTGATTGTCCAATTGTGTCTTTAGTTGAAGTTTGATTTTCGGATAAAGAATGCAGCGGGCGAAACGTTTGATTTTTTCTGTATTGGTCTCATTTTTGAGGATGTTAATGCTGCACCATAGATGATTATATTCCAGTAGAGGATTGTTATGAATTACAGAAATTGTCTTTATCCGTTCATTCCCGGTATTCAAGAACAACTTTGATGTTCCAAAAAGCCCCTCTTGATTTATTATAATGTCTATGTCGGTTTCTTTCAGAAAATTATGATAGAACTTTATGTTTTGAGGATCATCAATATTTGTCGATGGCAATATTGTTACCGGAGCCGGATAGTTATAATTTTTTCTCTCCTCATCATGCCAGCAGCAGTTAAGATAATATACATTATACTTTCCTGTTTTCAGAAATTCTTTACATAATATATCTGTGACACGTTCGACTCCGCCTCTGTATGGATGAAATGGAATATTTGATGTAAACAATATATTTTTCATATATTAATGATGTATAAGATTTTTCAATAGTTTATTTCTAATTTTCCCAAGCCTGAAATAATTATCTTCTCCGATAATATTTACTATCCATCTGTGTTTAGCAGGTATTTGCCTACACCATGATGCGGAAAAATGATGAATACAGAATGTTCTGTCCGTTATAAGAGTGGCACCTGTATAATTTTTAGGCGAAAAATAATCAACAGGAAAAATCGAGAGTGTATTATTATAATTGTAATATTGATTATTAAGAGATATCCCTTTCTGGCTTAACAATTTGGTTATTATTGCAACATTGGGGGTCGTATTATATTCTCCATTATCCAAAATAAATACTTGGCGGTCATAGTAGTTTAGAAATTCAGTTATTATGCTGTTGCCTTTTCCTGCCCCAATTACTGCTGTCCCGATCTCTTCTCTTGTAGGACAACTATGTTCATATCCAATAAATGCAGGTAGATAAAGTAATTCATCAAAACTTTTCAGGACTTCTACATCAGTATCAAGATAAATACCCCCAAAATTCGCAAGAGCGTAGAGTCTCGCCACATCGGCGACAAAAGCATATTTCCCTATATGATAGGCCTGCTTTGTGAACTTTAGTTTCTTATAATCGAAATTTGTTTCATTCCATTCCATTAATGTGTAATCTGGAAGGATCTCTTTCCAAGAAGCGATACATTTAACTGCTAATTCATTTTTTTGCTTACGTCCAAACCAGCAGTAATGGATGATTTTAGGTATCATATTATTGCCCTTTTATATGGATTACCTGAATCTTTAATTTTTTTTGCGGGGATACCCGCAATGGTGATATTTTGTTCTGCGAAACTTCTATTGACAACTGAATTTGCTCCAATGGCAATATTGTCGGCAATAAAGATTTTTCCGAAAATCTTGGCTCCAGGACCTATCCATACATTATCTCCTAACACAGGAACATCATCGGGCGCGATGTTCTGTCCTATATTGACTCCGCTGTGGATATCACAAAATTTACCGATTTTTGCTTTTGGATTTACTATTATTGGACCACGATGATTTATTTTAAGGCCTTCTTCAAATACATTGCAAGGAATTTCAAAACCCAACTTTATGCCATAATAGTGATGAAGAAGACTGAATATTTTTAGTAAAAGCCTATCGATTTTTGATTTATGACAGTTGTTATAATATTCGTGATATCTTAAAATTATCTGAAATTTCCAAATTTCGTCCCCACCTAGTAGTTTAGGGTATTTTTTTGTATCTGGAACTCCAAGTGTCATTTTATCTATTCTTAAATATCTTTTAAGATCGTTCTTGCAGTTTATCATAAATATATTTTTTCATCCTCTTGACAAATGTTTTCATCCCTTTTGTAAAAATAAATAGTAAGGTTACATCTATTACGGCAAATATAATTAGTGATATAATGCCAATCTTTAACAAACCCCCAATTGTAATTTTTGTATATTCTATATTAATAGAATTTATTACCCAATTACTTGATATTATTGCAGCAATTGTGCATAGCAAGTATGCCGGCCATATCTTTATATAATTGAAACATGTTTCTTTAAATCCTTTTTTATATAAAAAATATGGTTTCCATATATATCCTATTATTATTTGACTTAATATGCCAGCGGATATTATACCTGGCAGCCCATATTGATGTCCCGCAATTATTGCAATTGATACATATATGATAATTTCTATTATTGGAGATAGTATGTCGCTGTATATTCCATATCCATACAAAAAAGGTTCAGATGCCCTTGTCAGTGTAATAAACATATTGATAAGTATGAGAATAAGGACAGTATGATCTAATATGTATTCTTTTCCGATCCAAAATGCAATAAATGGTTCTACTAACTGATACAGGCAGAAAGCCATAGTTCCAGCCAGGAAAAATCTGACCGCAACGAGTTCCCAGTAGACGCTTATTATTTTATTACGATTCCCTTCTGCTATTAGATTTCCAACACTGGCAAATATACCCCCAAGCATATTGTTAAATAAAATAGTGATCTTATCTACTATAATTGTGTAGTTATTGTAATATGCTACTATTTTTAGGGAGACAAAACTAAAAACAAGTATAGGGGATATTTGGAACTGGACAAAACCTCCAAGTTTGTGGACAAACAACTGTTTTGTATATTTTATAACTTCTGGATATTGTTTGAACAGTTGTTTTCCCAATTTTATTTCACTCTTCAGCCAAGGATATACTTTATTAATTTTCCAGTTTAGGATAAAAGAATATATAATACCGAATGTCAGTTCAATTGCTAACCATATGTAGTAACTGCCTGTATAGTATGCCAAAGCCATTTGGATCAGCATTTTTATTATGGTTACACTCTGGAAATAAGTTGTAACTACATAATTTCTTTGGTCTGCTCCAAGTAAAGTTTGTCGATAATTGATAAAATAGCCGATTAATGAAGATACAAGAAAAGAAAAATAGGCAAAATAAATCAGTCCGAAGTTAAATATCGTATCAGAAAATATTAGAGGCAGGAATATTCCCAATATTAATCCTGCGCCTAAAATAATAAAGCCTATCCATCTGTATATGTATCCAAAGACTGATATTATCTCATTTATCTTATTCTCATCATGATCAAACAGAGGCTTATATAAGACATATCCTATAGCAGTGCTGACACCTAACTCCGCCAGGTTCAGAAATCCAAGAAGATTTTGCAGTGTGGCCGTCAGTCCAACAAAATCAGCACCGAGACTATCCAGAAATATTTTTCTGGAGAAAAAGGATAATACAAGTGTCAAAAAATAAAAGATAAGGTTGACACGTGCATTTAGCAGAGACTTTTTTACTCTTGATTCCTGTTGCATTACCGTTGTTTTTGCAATCTGGAAATCTTTTCCTCAATCGCGCCCATTAAGGATTGGGTGGGGTGGGGAAGGCTGGCTGAAGCCGGACCTCTTTATTGGTCGTCCTCAGAGCCTTGTCCGTACCCGTATCCGTAGCCACCATATCCATAACCGTACCCATATCCGTAGCCATATCCGTATTTGCCTCGGTTCTTAAGGACACCGTTGAGGACGATGGACATGCGGTGGAACTTCTGTTCTCCGTAGAGGTCTTCGACCATAGGAAGCGCCCGCTTGTCCATGATACCTACCCTCATTACGAAGATGGAGATTTCCGCTGCCTTGGCGATGATTGACGTGTCGGCTACAATTTCTACCGGAGGGCAGTCAAGGAATATGTATCTGTAATCTTTTTTGAGCAGATTTATCATTTGTGTGAATCGCTCTGACAGAAGGAGTTCTGTCGGGTTTGGCGGCAGATTGCCGACAGAGAGCATGTCGAGATTTTCGTCAAGTCTGTGGACGAGGGCCTTGACATTGTCGGATTTGCCTACAAGGTAGGATACCACGCCTTCTTTGTTGTATCCGAGTGATTTCCCGAGGGTCGCTTTACGCAGGTCCATGTCGATGATGACTGTCTTGCTGCCTTTCAGTGCCATGCCGGCGGCCATGTTCATGGACATGAATGTCTTTCCGGCGTTGGGGTTGAATGATGTCACCATGATGACATGCGAGTTTTCCTGGCTCTGTCCGATCATCATGTCAAGGTTGGTCCTGAGTACACGGAAGGCTTCATTGATCATGTTCCTGCTGCCTTTCTTGACTACAATCCGGCAGTTCGTGTTGTCGAAGCGGTGCCGTCCTATATTGGCAAGATTGTTTTTAAGGCTGGAGGACATCTGCGGTATTTCAGCGAGGAACGGAATGCTGAGAGACGCAAGATCCTTTTTCCCTTTGACACTGCTGTCCAGCATCCTCAGAAGAAATATGACGGCGAACGGTATTCCGATACCGAGGACAAGGGCAATCATAAGTATCATGCCCTTGTTTGGGGCAACCGGGACGGATGAGCCTGAAGGTGAGACTATGAGTCTGGTGTTGCCGACATTCACAAGGCTGGCAATCTCGTTTTCTTCACGTTTCTGGAGCAGGTAGATGTAGAGGGATTCCTTCACTTTCTGCTGTCTTTCAATGGACAGAAGTTCCATCTGTTGCCCTGAACTGGAGGCAATCCTCGACATGATCTGGTCTTCCTGGCTTTTTATCTTGTCTGCCTGCAGTTGCAAGGTGGAGATGAGATTGTCGATGGAGCGGATAATAGTGGACTTGATGGCTGTAAGGGATGCATTCATGTCGATGATGACAGGGTTGCTCTCGCTGCTGTTGGCTAGAAGTTTGTCCCGCTGCAGGAGGAGGGTGTTGTATTCACCGATCTGCCCTTCGATATTGCTGCTTGTGAGTCCGGAGTTGGCCGGAAGCAGTGACTGTGAATGTGCAGGATCTACAAGATATTCCCTGATGTAGGTCGCAATAGCCATCTGGTTGTTGACTTCGAAAGATCTTGCAGCATAGTCGGAAGATTCCTGCATGTATGTCTGGGAGAGAGACTCGATGTCGGTGAGCCTGTTCTGTTCCTTGTATTCCTTTAAGTCGGTTTCAATACCTCCGAGTTCCTGTTCAATAACCACGAGCCTTTCGTTGATAAATTCTGTGGTATTGCGTGCAGAGCGGTTTTTGTCATGGATCCATTGTTCGTTGTATACGTCAATGAGCGTACTGAGTATGTTTTCTGCCCGTAACGGACTTATATCTTGCATGGACAGGATCACGATAGTTGTTCCGTCTGCTACAGAGGCCCCCAGTCTGGCCGCATATGCCCTGGCCAGAGTCTTGCTGTTGCACCATGATATGCTCATGTCGCGCTTCCATTGGCTGGCGTACATTGTCTTTGCCAGTACAAGTGTACCTACAGGAGTCTCAAGGGTGTCCCCGAAACAGCCTTCTATCTTATTGTGGGCTATTTTTTCTTTACCGACAGTAAAATCTTTCATCACAAAGGTACTGTCAGAAAGTTTTTCCACGCTGAATGAGAATGCTGAAGGGACCCTCTGCTCAGCGACAGTAAGTTCTATCGGGGAATACTGGTACAATTCCCTTGTCCTGAGGAACTGGTGTTCTACGTAAGATGTCTGGAGCCTGAGCCGTTCGACCACTGTCTGCATAAGGTCTGGAGAGAGAAACGCCTCTACCTCGTTGTTGACATTCATGCTTGGCCTCCGGTTGCCTCCGCTGATGGACGCGAGGTCGCGGAGCGAGGCTTCCTGATTGTCTTCATTGATGATTACCTTTGCCGTGGTCTTGAATGATGTCGGTGTCTTGTATAGATACAGGGCGGCTGCAGCCAATGCTATGGCAAGGATGGCGACATACCACCATTTGTATCCCCATATCATGCCCCAAATGTCTCCAAGACTGATGTCCGACTGCTCTGCTGTCCTGTTTTTTACTGTGCTGTTTTCTATGATTTCCATGGTGCCTGTTTCCGTTTTCTTTTAGTTAATGAGGGTTGCGAGAAGGGTGGCTATCGTAGTCAGGAATGACGCGATGCTGATCCATAGGCTGACTGACTTGACATTGTTCTCATTGATGGTGGATTGTCCTGCTCTGACGCTGTTCGGCTCGACATATATGACGTCATTCTGCTGCAGGTTGTAAGCAGGGGACTGGAACAGGTCTACCGAGCGCAAATCCACTTTGTAGAATGTCCTTTCCCCGTTCTGTTCCCTGATTACGGTCACGTTGTCCCTTTTACCGAAAATAGTAAGGTCTCCGGCAAGACTCAGGGCTTCAAGCAGAGTGATCTTGTCTCCCTGGATGTCATATGTGCCCGGGTTGTTGACTTCTCCTATGACAGATACCTTGAAGTTCATGAATTCTACCGTGACAACTGCATCTTTGAGAAGGTTCTGGCGTATGAGCATGTCCTTGATGGTCCTGGCAAGTTCCCATCTGGTCAGTCCGGCGACATGTATCTCTCCGAGTACCGGGAAGTCGATGTTGCCGTTGTTGTCTACCGAGTAGCCCATGATACCGTTGCTGTTGCTGCTTCCCTGGGATGTCGTTGTCCCGGAGCCAAGTTGATATGTGACTCTCGGCAGGTTGAATATCTGTGCAAGTTCCGGATTTCTGCTTGAAACCACTATAGAGATCATGTCCTTTGGCTGGATGAGTATGCCTTTGCTGATGGTCATCTCTTCCGCCATGTCCGGGGTGGCGTCCTGTATATAATTGATCTTCTGGTAGGTGGTGCTGCAGGATGCGGCAGTGAAAATGACTGCGCATGCCATCATCAGTTTTCGGATTCTAAGCATTTCTCTATCTTTTTTTGTTTTTATTTTCTATTTCTGCTGCCAGTTCAGGCTCTGTCTTTGCCAGTTCTTCAATCGGCACATAGGATGGGCCGCCGCCGTTTTTCCTGATGAAATGATTGATGACAAGGTGCATCGAGGTATATAGGGCGATGTCTATGGCAAGTATGTACGTGATGTTTATATGTCCGGCGAGAAGGCTGTTCATCGTTATGAAGAACAGGTCTACCAGGAGGATGGTGATAAGCACGGCTTTCACTTTCATCCCTGCACGGATCAACTTGTGATGGAAATGGTTCTTGTCAGGCAGGAACGGGCTTCTGTGCTTTCGTATCCTGTGCAGAGATACACGTATGACATCCAGCATAGGAACGAGCAGTGCGCTGAAGGCGATAATCATATCTCTTGCCCCCCCCGTCTTTTCTCCTGTGTCAGCCTCAAGACTGAGATGTATTACGAGGTAACTTAATATGTATCCGAGAGTGAGGCTGCCCGTGTCCCCCATGAAAAGTTTATGCCCTTTCCTTTCATTGCCGAATACATTGTAGAACCAGAACACCATTGTGATCCCGAGGGTGACAAAGGCAAGGCTGGCATAGATGTATTCCTGTTTCATGACAAGCATGCCGGCAAGTATGCACAGGGCAATGCAGCACAGTCCCGAAGCGAGCCCGTCAATGCCGTCTATGAGGTTGATGGCGTTTGTGATGAATACCACTACGAATATCGTGACCGGTATCCCCACCCATGCCGGGATAGCATATATCCCGAACAGGCCTCCAAGGGAGTGCAGCCAGATACCGGACATTACGAGAAATCCTGATGCCAGTATCTGTACGAGAAATTTGTATCTGTATCCCACTCCCACAAGGTCATCAGCTTCTCCTACAAGATATAGAATCGTCAGCCCGGAGAAAAGGAACATGAATTCGAGCCACATCTGGTCTATGCTTACTCCTTCAATAGGGTAGCCGAGCATGTACCTCACAGCAATGTTCAGGAACAGAGTGATGAGGATGGCGGGAAAGAAAGACAGTCCGCCGAGTCTCGGTACCGGAGTCTTGTGTACTTTCCTGGCGTCTGGTACATCGAAAAGTTTTTTCTTGTAAGAGATGAACAGGATGTTCGGGATCAATATCATGCCCATAATGACTGCCGTAAGGAATGCAGCGGCCATGAACAGATATTTTGCAGTTACCGGTGTCAGCATGGTGTATTTAAGTCAGGTTAAAGCCTTTTATTGAACCCTTGTTGGTGACGGTTTGGCCATCAGACATACCTCCGGGGCTTTGAGACGCAAATAAATAGTTGAATCTCAGTTGATTGTGCGGCTGGAAGCCGTGATTGTCGATTTTTGACGAATGCATGGGCTTGCCCTGCTGTATTCAAAGTGACAAAAGTATAAAGATTGAAATACAAAAACAATATTTCCCGGATGAATTTGCCCCACCCGGACGGTCAAATTTTTATTACTGCAGATAAAAATAGGGTGAGTCCAAGTCAGACCCACCCCACATGCATTTTGTGTATGTATTCTATGGCTTTATTCTTCCGGAAGAGGCTTCATGGTGTGATATACGTTCTGTACGTCATCATCCTCTTCAAGTCTCTCGATGAGTTTGTCGAGTTCTGTCCTGTCTTCAGGCGCAACATCCTTGAGGTCGACATTCGGAAGCCTGGTGAACTCGCCTGAGAGGAGTTCATAGCCGTGTTCCTCGATGTATTTCTGGATGTTGTTGAATGCGGTGTACTCACCGTAGATGATTATCTCCCTGTTGTCGTCCTCATCCACCTCCTCGAAGACTTCCTCTGCCCCGTAGTCGATGAGTTCAAGCTCGAGTTCCTCGATGTCCACAGGTTTGTCGCTCTTGATGCGGAACATGCATTTGCGGTCGAACATGTAGTCTACGCTGCCTGATGTCCCGAGGGAGCCACCGCTTTTGGTGAAGTACGAGCGTACGTTGGCTACGGTGCGGTTGTTGTTGTCCGTGGCTGCTTCAACGAGGAAGGCGATGCCGTGAGGGCCGTATCCTTCGAGTACAATCTCCTTGTAGTCGCTCTGGTCCTTGTCGCTTGCACGTTTGATGGCACGTTCGATGTTGTCCTTAGGCATGTTCTCGCTGCGTGCGGTCTGGAGCAGTGCCCTCAGTCTCGGGTTGCCGGTCACATCCGGGCCTCCCTGCTTGACAGCGATGGTTATCTCTTTGCCTATCTTGGTGAATGTGCGGGCCATGTGCCCCCATCTCTTGAATTTCCTCTCTTTTCTGAATTCGAATGCTCTTCCCATATGATTAGAATCTCTTGTGTCCGTTGATATGTTCAGGTCTGCTATTCGGCCTCAATCCTTGAAATGTATTTGTCTATGTCGTAGCCCTGCATTGACTGCGGATATTTGTCCTTGATGGTCTTGTATGCGGCGAGAGCCTTGTCTTTCTGGCCGAGTTCCTCATATGTTACCCCGGCCTTGAGAAGATAGCCTGCCGCAAACATGTTGTCCGCTATGGCTGCCGCCTTTTCAAAATATGCCGCTGCCTTGGCATAGTCTTCCAGTCCGGTGTAGGCGTCCCCTATGCATGCTGTAGCGCGGGCGAGAAGTATCTTGTCCTTGCCCCTGTATGACGTGAGGTAGCCGAGGGCTTCGCTGTAGTTGCCGAGCTGGAGTTCGCAGACTCCTGCATAGAAATAGACTGCCTCTCCGGCCTTGTGCCCGTAGTCTTCGATGATCTGCGCAAATCCGAGCACGTTGCCGTCCCCGTTGAGGGCAAGTTCGTATTCTCCGGAACGGAAATTGGCTTCAGCCGGGTACATCTGCTCCTGGGCTTCGGCCTTCTGCGGCATGTAGCCGTACTTGTGCCAGAGGAAGAATCCTGCACCGGCGATGATGAGCACCGCAATGACTGATATGATGGCAACTTTGTTGCTGCTGAAGAAGAGTTCTGTCTTGGATACGGCTTCAACTACCGCTGCCGTGTTCTCTTTTGCTCTGTCTTTGTTTTCGTTTGACATGGTGTATATGTTTTTGTTTTTTTACTGGTGAAACAGGGCGCAAATTTATAAAAAATTTATAAACCGGCAATTAATATTGCTATCTTTGTGCGGGCAGAAGACGCGGTGAAGCAGCCGCCGTCCCGGACCTTTTAAATCAGACTTATGCCTGTACTTGAAAAAATAATTGTTTCCGATTTCAGGAATATCGCTTTCCAGGAACTCGACTTTTCTCCCAATGTCAACTGTATATCAGGAAATAACGGGGAGGGCAAGACCAATCTTCTTGAAGCGGTGTGGTACCTGTCCATGACAAAGAGTGCATTCGCTTCGTCTGACAGGTTCAATTTCAGATATGGTACGGAGACTTTCTCGATATCCGGCACGTGCCGCATGGAAAACGGTCTGGAGAGCCGTTTTGCAGTGCAGGTGACGTCGAAAGGGGAGAAGAAGGTCCTCAGGGACGACAAGCCGTATTCCAGGATATCGGAGCATATCGGTGAACTTCCGGTGGTGATGGTGTCGCCTTCGGATACTTCGCTTGTGAGCGAGTCCGGCGAGGAGCGCAGGAAGTTTGTCAATTCGGTGCTGTCTCAGATGGACAGGGAGTATCTTTCTGCAGTCCAGCAGTACAACAGGCTTCTGCTGCAGCGCAACAGGGTGCTGAAGTCCCCGTCAGTGGACAGGGAACTGCTTGCCGCCCTGGACTTGGGGATGGGCCGTCATGCCGCCTATATCCATGAGGCACGGAAAAGGTTTGTCTCGGACATCTCCCCGATAGTTTCCGGCTATTACCGGGAATTGTCCGGAGGGAAGGAGGATGTGTCCGTCTCCTACAGGTCTGACCTTGACGGCGGCCCGCTTGAAGACCTGCTCGCCCGTTCTTTTGACAGGGACTCTCTCCTCGGGTTCACATCTGCCGGGGTGCACAGGGATGACTTTGTCTTTGCCATGGACGGCTATCCGATACGCAGGTGCGGCTCGCAGGGGCAGCAGAAGTCATTTCTTGTGTCGCTTAAGTTTGCCCAGTATGACATAATGAAAAAGTCTTACGGGTTTGCCCCGACGCTTCTGCTCGACGATGTGTTTGACAAACTGGACATGAACAGGATTTCGAACCTGCTTTCAATGGTCACGGGCAATGATTTCGGCCAGATATTCATCACTGACTGCAACAAGGTGCGCATGTCGGCCCTTGTGGACAGGCTTACTGATGACAGGGCTTATTTCGAGTGTGCGGCAGGCTCATTCACGAGGCAGTGACATGGCCGGCCGGTGATATCGGTTTGCCGGCAAGACTTCCGGTGGTGATACGGATATTGCCGGCATGACTGTAATGATATGGTATGACTGAAGATAAAGGAATAAATTCTACAATGATGGGCCGGAGGGAGCCTATGTCTCTGGACAGGCTGATTGCCGAGTGCATACGCGACCTCAGGCTCGAGTCAGGCCTGAATGACATGCTGGTGTTCGGGGCATGGGACAAGGCGTCCGGTGCTGCAGAGTATACGGCCGACCGGTATTTCCATAAGGGTACATTGTATTGCCGCATAAGTTCTTCGGTGGTACGCAGCATGCTTTCTGTGCGCCGCCGGCAACTTCTCCGGGACATCAATGAAATCTTGAAAAACGGTGACGGAGGGCTTTCCGGACAGGGGAAGACGCTTGAAGTCAAAAATCTCATATTGAAATGACAGACAGGATAAAGATAGTGGCAGACCGGAACATCCCTTTTCTTGAGGGTGTGTTTGAACCGTATGCCGATGTGGTGTATATTGACGGGAAGAATATTGACAGGGATGACGTGAAGGATGCCGACGCCCTTGTCATAAGGACGCGTACAAGATGCGGCTCCTCACTGCTTGACGGCTCTCGGGTGTCGATGATTGCTACGGCTACCATAGGTACCGACCATATCGATTTCGACTATTGTGATGCGCATGGAATCGAAGTGCATAATGCGCAGGGATGCAATGCCGGCGGTGTGATGCAGTATGTTTTCTCCGCGCTGTACGGCACGGCTTCACGCAAGTCCCTGAAACTTTCCCCGGGGGATACTCTGGGGATAATAGGTGTCGGGAATGTCGGGAAGAAGGTGGAGCAGATGGCCCGCCATATAGGCTTCAATGTGCTTCTTTGCGACCCTCCGCGGGCTGAAAGGGAGGGGAGTGACGCCTTTTGCTCTCTGGAGCATCTTCTCCTCAACTCGAAGATAGTGACTCTGCATACTCCTCTGAATGATACGACGCGGGGTATGGCTGACGAGAATTTCTTCAGCCTGATGCGCCCCGGGGCATTTTTTATCAACACGTCCCGTGGCGAGGCCGTAGATGAGCATGCCCTGATAGATGCCATGCCGAAACTCGGCCCTGTCATCATTGACACCTGGAACAACGAGCCTGACATCAATCTTGAACTTCTCGACCTTGTCGATATCGCCACCCCGCATATTGCCGGATATTCCTATCTCGGGAAGCAGAACGGGACGGCCTCTTCGGTGCAGGCAGTCGCAAGGCATTTCGGGATAGCCCCGCTGTATGATTTTTTCCCCGCAGGGGACGGACAGGAACTCGCTCCAGTGCATCTTGACCTGCGTGGAATGAATCAGGGAGAGATAACATCGGTTCTCCAGTACAATTATCCGATATTTACTGACGACTTCATGTTCAGGATGGCCCCGGAGAATTTCGAGCGGCTCCGCTCGGAATACCATTACCGTCGGGAAATCTGCATCGGCTGACACTTGCTTTTTCCAGCCGCTTTGATTAAATTCGCATGATGTTGTGCTGAAAAGACAATAACTCTAAAACTATATAATACAATGTTTCAGGAAAAAGACATCAGGCAGATAGAGGAAAGAGGCTCTTCTGTCAAGACTGTTGAAGAGCAGGTGGAACGTTTCAAAAAAGGGTTCCCATGGATGAAGATTGTGGCCCCGGCCACCCCGGAAAGAGGTATCAGGGTACTGGATGCTGAAGAGGAGGCTGCTGCCGTGGAATATTACGGAAAGTCGGAGGTGAACGGCAAGTGCAAGTTCGTCCCGGCTTCAGGTGCAGCATCGAGGATGTTCAAGGATCTGTTCAGCGGGCTTGACACCCTGCGTTCAGGCACGGATGTGTCCCCGGACTCTCCGGCCGCCAGGTTTGCAGCCAATATCCGCAGTTTTGCATTCTACGACAAGGCTCTTTTCGGCGAGCCTGAGGATACGGCCGGATACAGGAAGTCCGTGCTTGCCAGGACTCTGACAGAAGAAGGTCTGAATTACGGCTCAAAGCCTAAGGGAGTGATAAAGTTCCACAGGTATGCCGACGGTGAGGTGAGGACGGCATTTGCAGAGCATCTTGTCGAGGCCCAGAACTATATGCGCAACCAGGATGGTACTGCCAATATCGTGGTGACTATTTCTCCGGAGCATCAGCATCTCTTTGAGCAGGTGTATGAAAGTGTGAAGGCTGAGTATGAGAGCCGCTACGGGGTAAAGTACAATATTACCTTCACTTACCAGGACAAGGCTACGGATACTGTGGCTGTGGATGTCGAGAACCGTCCGTTCCGCACAGAGACGGATTCTCTCCTGTTCCGGCCTGCAGGACACGGTGCCCTCATATATAACCTCAACAATATCAGCGAGGAGGTTGTCTCTATAAAGAATATTGACAATGTTGCCAACGAGCGCCTTCTGCCTGTTACTGCCAAGTATAAGAAAGTGCTTCTCGGAAAATGTCTTGAACTGCGCGACAGGCTTCACGGGTTCCTGCGCGAACTCGATGCATGCACAGACTTGTGCTCTGACGTATGCAAGACCCTGTGTGACAGGATAGAGGCATTCCTTGACAAGGAACTCTGCATTTCTCTTCCTGCTGCATCAGACTGCAGGACGAGGGTGGAGATGCTCCGTAAAAAACTCAACAGGCCTGTAAGGGTATGCGGAATGGTGAAGAATCAGGGAGAGCCGGGAGGCGGCCCGTTCATCATAGCCGAGAAAGACGGCTCCACTTCCCTGCAGATACTCGAGAGCGTGCAGATAAACATGGCAGATGAAAAAGCCAGGGCCGCCCTTGCTTCAGCGACGCATTTTAATCCGGTGGATATCGTCTGCTGCCTGCATGACTATAAGGGACAGTCATTCAACTTGCTTGAGCATGTCGACCATGACGCGGGCTTTATCAGTTCAAAGAGTTATCAGGGCCGGGAACTCAAGGCACTGGAACTTCCGGGACTGTGGAACGGCTCGATGAGCGACTGGAACACGCTTTTCGTGGAAGTGCCTCTCGAGACATTCAACCCTGTAAAAGTAGTTCTAGACCTTCTCCGTCCGGCACATCAGATGTGATGTTGTAGTCCGGAAAAGATTTCGGAAGACCTGGGGGGCTGCACAATGCATGAATATGATAGACAGTCCCGGCAGAGAACCGTAGGAAAATAATTTGACAGAGATGGGGATGACTTGCACTTTTGCGTCGTCCCCTTCTTTATTTTCTTCCCTCCCAAAAAAGCGGGGCCTTATGTGGGGACTCGTGTCGGGATGGCATAGGGGAAACCGTAGCCGTCCGTGGCTCCGTGACATTGGCTATATCATTTCCGGATGCCCGGAAGTGTCCCTCCATTTTTTCGGGGAGCATCCCACAGTCTTTGTAAACTGGCGGTGGAAGTTGGACCTGTCGCTGAATCCCGCCATCTCCCCTATGAGGTTGATGGATGTGTCTTTCATGTCAAGAAGCATATGTTTGGCATCCTTGATTCTCAGGTCTGTCCTCCAGCTGCGGAAATCCTGTCCTACTTTCTCTGTGAAATATAACTGGAGCATTTCCCGTGTTGTCCCGAGTTCATGGGCGACTTCTTCCCGGCTCTTGTCGTATTCGGCGTATTTCTTCTCGTTCACCCATTTTTTCAGGGCTTTTTCTATGGCGGCAAATTCTCCGGAGAGTTCATCTGTCCCGCCCCATTCCTGGTCCTGTCCTTGTCCTGCCGCACCTTTCCTTGCCTTTGCTTCCTGCCTTCTCTTTTTTCTGGTGTTCTGCAGGTCGGCAATGGCGCTGTGCCCGAATGCATCAAGCAGCAGTTTGTGGCTTCCGAGGAAGGAGATGAAGTTGCTGGCGAAATATATCATGTACAGTATGTAGAAGAAGGTGTAGAGCCGGATGAGCCCTTTGGGGAGGAACATGTAGATGAGTACCACCATTGTCGTGAGCATGGTGAGGATATAGCAGAACCTTATCCATTTGATTTTATGTTCCTCGTCTTCGTCATAGTATTTTTCCAGCAGATCGAGTGTCTTTTTGTAGGCCTTGTCGAAGATTATGATCAGATAGCAGTTCTGGAGTATGTACAGCACGATGGCTACTATTATCGAGACTCTGAACAGCCTGCCGTCTTCGGAGAAAAAGGATTCCGTGAGTACCGCACTGACGAAGAACAGTACGAACAGGCTCACCATGAACCGGCTTGAGTCGATGTATCTCGGCTGCATGAGGTTGATGAGCGAGTATGACATTATGATGGACGAGAATGCAGTGATGATGAGCATCGTGACTGCAGAAAAGTCTTCATACCCCGGCAGTTCCGAATGGTAAAGGGTGTAGCCGAAGACAAACGCCCCGATCAGGAAATTGGTGGCGATGGTGGTCTTTGCACGTATGAGTTTCTTGGCATATTCTGTGCGCGGAACATTTATGAGCAGCAGCAATATGGCAAGGGTCAGTGAGACTGACAGTGCCGTCCACTGGATAAATTGTATGTCCAGAATACGAGACATCGTCGGATTTGGTTAAGAATTGTCTCTGTCAAGTGTGTCCGCAGGGGGACTTTCTATTGAATTCGGGAGACCGGGCTGTGCTGTCCCGCTCTCCCGACTATAATATGGCAATGGTGCGGGCCCGGTCCCCGGGAGCACCATGTGTGTGCAGTCTGTGTTACCAGCCGAGTATGTATGCAAACATCAGCGGTGCCACTATGGTGGCGTCGGACTCGACTATGAAACGCGGTGTGTCCACGTCGAGTTTGCCCCAGGTAATCTTTTCGTTCGGCACTGCTCCGGAATATGAACCGTATGATGTGGTGCTGTCCGATATCTGGCAGAAGTATTTCCAGAGCGGGGTGCCGGTCCATCCGAGATCCTGCTCCATCATAGGTACGACGCAGATAGGGAAGTCTCCGGCTGTGCCTCCTCCGATCTGGAAGAATCCTACGCCTTCTCCGTCAGAGTTGTTCTTGTACCAGTCAGTGAGGAACATCATGGTCTCGATACCGTTCTTGATGATATGCGGATCAAGTTCCCCCTTGATGCAGTGTGCTGCGAAGATGTTGCCTGTGGTGCAGTCTTCCCATGCCGGAACTACGATAGGGATGTTCTTTTCGCATGCTGCGAGCACCCAGCTGTCCTTAGGGTCAATCTCGTAGTACTGCTCGAGAACGCCGCTGCGCAGAAGCCTGTACATCACTTCGTACGGGAGCAGCCTTTCGCCTTTTGCCTGCATGTCTTTCCATACTTCGAGAAGATGGTGCTCAAGGCGGCGGAAAGCCTCTTCCTCAGGGATACATGTATCTGTGACACGGTTCATGTGGTTGTCAAGAAGTTCCTTCTCCTGGGCAGGGGTGAGGTCTCTGTAGCCCGGCACCCTGTAGTAGTGGGAGTGTGCCACAAGATTCATTATGTCCTCTTCCAGGTTGTTTGCCGAGCAGGATACTATCTGGAACTTGTCCTGACGTATCATCTCAGCGAGGGATATGCCCAATTCAGCCGTACTCATGGCGCCGGCCATTGCCAGCATCATCTTGCCGCCTTTCTTCATATGCTCGTCATAAGCCTTTGCCGCATCCACGAGCGCAGCAGAGTTGAAATGACGGAAATGGTGCGTAATGAACTGTGAAATAGGTCCTTTTTCCATTTTTATGTCTGTTTTCATTCCTCTGTTGAGGATTGTTCTGTTCAAACCGCGAAATTAGCGAATTTTTCCTTATTTTTGCAACCGTTTTCCCATTTAATTTGTGAAGAGAGGTTTTATGGGACGGCAATAATGAGGTTGTATGAGACAGGACTGCAGATATAGTGAAGTTTTCGGGAATATTCCCACCCCGTTTTATTTCTATGACATGGATTTGTTCCGCAAGACTGTGGACATGCTGGCATCCCTTTCCTCACGCTTTGGCATAAGGGTCCATTACGCCATAAAGGCCAATACCGAGGAGCGGCTGCTGCGGCATATGAGTTCTTTCGGGTTCGGGGCGGACTGTGTGAGTGGAAATGAAGTCCTGCATGCGGCGCATTGCGGTTTTGCCCCTGCCGATATTGTCTTTGCCGGGGTCGGGAAGACAGACAGGGAGATCCGTGAATCACTTGCTCTCGGCATAGGGACATTCAACTGCGAGTCTCTTCAGGAGATAGAGGTGGTCAATGCGCTGGCCGGCTCCATGGGGGTGAAGGCCAACGTCTCTGTCCGCATCAATCCTGACATCGACGCCCACACACATAAATATGTCACTACCGGACTGTATGAGAACAAGTTCGGCATCTCGCGCCATGAGTTCGATCCTCTTGTCGACCTTATCGGCAGATGCGGGTCGGTGTCGTTCCAGGGCCTGCATTTTCATATAGGTTCGCAGATAACGGATGTGGAGGAGGTCTATGGACTCGAGTGCCGCAGGGCATCGGAGATAGTCAGGTGGTTTGAGGACAGGGGGCTTGCTGTACGGAATATTGACCTCGGCGGCGGTCTTGGTGTCGATTACGAGGACCCTGACGGGAATCCGGTGGCTGATTTCGAGACATGGTTCAATACCATAGCCTCAAGCCTTCCCCTGCGTCCAGGGCAGACCGTACATGTGGAGCCGGGGCGCTCTGTCGTGGCCCAGTGCGGCTCTCTCATATCCCGCGTACTTTTTGTAAAGAGCGGGGAGACAAAGACTTTCCTGATACTTGATGCCGGCATGAACGACCTTGTCCGTCCGGCCCTTTACGGGGCATATCACAGGATTGAGAATCTCTCGGCTGCTCAAAGACTTGAACTTCAGCATAATGCCGGGCAGGGCCATGCTTCTGGCACAGAGGCAGGACAGGATGCCGGAGAGGAAATGCAGGTATATGATGTAGTCGGTCCTGTCTGCGAGTCGAGTGACGTATGGGGTGCCGGACGGCTTCTCCCGCAGAGCGGCAGGGGAGACATCATGGCTATCCGCAGTGCCGGAGCATACGGGCAGGTGATGGCGAGCAGATACAATCTGCGTGACCTCGCCCCGGCCGTCTATTCGGACGACCTTGACGGTCAGTACAATGCATGAATATGATTAAAAATGTTGATATATGTTTGAAAATCTCGTTGAAAGACTCGAACGTTCCTTCAAGATTCTGAAGGGTGAAGGCAAGATCACGGAAATAAATGTCGCCGAGACATTGAAAGATATCCGGCGTGCTCTGCTTGATGCGGATGTCAGTTACAAGATAGCCAAGCAGTTCTGCGATGACGTGAAGCAGAAGGCGATGGGCATGAATGTGCTCACGGCTGTGAAACCGGAGCAGATGATGGTGAAGATTGTCCATGACGAACTTGCCGCCCTAATGGGAAGCGAGTCAAGCGACATCAATGTCAAGGGACATCCCGGGGTAGTGCTTGTGGCCGGTCTGCAGGGTTCCGGTAAGACTACTTTTTCCGGGAAACTGGCTCTCAACTGCAAGAGCAAGAGGGGGATGAAAGTCATGCTTGCCGCCTGCGACGTGTACAGGCCTGCGGCCATAGACCAGTTGAAAGTCCTTGGCGGGCAGATCGGGGTGCCGGTATACTCTGAGGATGGGGTCAAGGATCCTGTCGGCATCGCAAAGCGTGCCATCGCAAAGGCAAGGCAGGAAGGCATATCGGTAGTCATCATAGATACTGCGGGACGTCTGGCTGTAGACCAGGAGATGATGGATGAGATATCTGCATTGAAGCAGGCAGTCTCTCCGACTGAGACTCTGTTCGTCGTTGATGCCATGACCGGACAGGATGCCGTGGAGACCGCAAAGGCTTTCAATGACAGGCTTGACTTCGACGGTGTTGTCCTTACCAAGATGGACGGTGACACCCGCGGAGGTGCGGCCCTTTCCATCAAGGCTGTTGTGGGCAAGCCTATAAAGTTTGTCAGTTCAGGCGAGAAGATGGAGGCACTGGATGTCTTCCATCCGAAAAGGATTGCTGACCGTATTCTCGGCATGGGAGATGTCGTCACCCTTGTCGAAAAGGCCCAGGAGCAGTTTGATGAGGAGCAGACCCGTAAACTGAAGAAGAAACTTGCCAGGAACCAGTTCACTCTCATGGACTTCTATGACCAGATACAGCAGGTGAAGAAGATGGGCAATATCAAGGATCTTGCCTCCATGATACCTGGCGTAGGCAAGGCCATCAAGGATGTCGACATAGACAACGACTCTTTCAAGAGCATTGAGGCCATCATCATGTCCATGACTCCGCAGGAAAGGGAGAAGCCTGAGATTATCAATGGCAGCCGCCGCAAGCGTATTGCTGCCGGAAGCGGGACTTCACTTCAGGAGGTCAACAGGCTTCTGAAGCAGTTTGAGGATACGCGCAGGATGATGAAGTCCGTCATGGGAGGCGGTATGGCAAATGCCATGCGCAACATGGGGCGTCACCGCCGCTGAAACAGGCTGCCGGCATGGCCGGCCAGGCAATTGTCATGCCCTGAAGCCTGGTGAAAACTTATGGGGACAGGTGCGTCACAAGACGATTGAGGGTGATCCGGAATTTTCGGGTCACCCTCGGTTCAATATTTATGTTATAGTGCACCTGCATCCAGGTGTCTTGCCTGTTATTTCTTCCCGAATACTTCTTCCGGAGACAGCCCGAGCAATGCCATTTTCTTGAGTATCTGCGGTACTTCATCCTGTATGAATGCCGAACGCTGCTGTTCAAGTACGAGTTCTCTTGCGTTGTCGGCAATGAAATACCCTATGCCTCTCCTGTTGAAGATGATACCTGCGTCAGTGAGTTTCTCATAACTGCGCATCACAGTATTGGGGTTTACTCCGATTTCTGCACCGAAGTCCCTGACAGAAGGAATCCTTCCTCCAGGCTCCAGTTCCCCGGAAAGAATCCTGTCGCAGACAGAGTCGCATATCTGCATGTATATCGGTTTGTTAGCATCAAATTCCATAGTACGGTCTAATATTGGATTTTTCTGATTCTGAAGTAAATAAGAATGTAAAATACAATAATCTGAAAGATTGCCAGCACTGTGGAGACTGTCCGGAAGTCAGTTTCTGTAATCATCTCGAATTCCTCGTCTGACATAACTGCCATATCTTTCAGTACGAAGGCCAGTGCGAACAGCAAGATGACGCTGAGCCCGAAGAATACGAGTATGCTCTTGGATATTTTACCTTTCCTGAAAAATACGGCTCCGAGGAGGAAGAACAGCATTCCTGCGTGTACAGACAAGAGCATCTGGCCGGTTATATCCTGCATTTCGATGCCGAATAATGTGCCTTCGCTGATGTAGACTGCGAGGGATTCCTGCATTTCTTCGCCGCTGGCAATTGCGCACAGGAAGTCCGATGTCATATAAATGGCAATGAAAGCCGCTGGTATGACCACTGCTGTATTTATTATCATGCTTGCAGTCTTCTCAAATGTCGAGGCGGGGACAAGCATGAAATTGCCTCCGGCCCTCTTGTCCGTGACATAGCCGAAGCATGCTGCCGGCAGCCAGATGACGAAAATTACTACCGAGATGCTCCAGAAAGTATCCCGCGCCCAGATGTCTGCATAACTGTAGTCATAGTTCCCGATCAGCGAGAACATCAGGGACAGCACGGTTGCAAAAACCGGGATGAGACCGAAACAGAGTACCTTGAGCCAGTTGTCGGAATAAAGTCTTGTGAGGTCGCTCAGGAAATATTTCCCGAATCTTCTGAGATTGAATATGTCGTTCATTTTGTGTGTCATATGGTTATGGTATGGAATGCCGTATTGTGCGGCTTGTGTCTTATGTTGCGTGTAATCTGATGTCCTACAGTCTGATGTGCCTGAGCCGCACGCTGAAGTATGTCAGGCAGATGATGCTGAAGACAGTCTGAATCCCTGCCCAGGTCCATTGTACTCCGCTGCCGGATATGAAGCTCCTCCATTTCTCCGGGTCTACATCATCCAGTATTGTTATTGCAAGCCATCCGAACAGGAACAGCAGGGCAGTACATGTCATGATTGTCATGAAAATCTTGTTTTTCCTGAACATTACTGCTCCTGCGAGCCCTGCCGAAGATACGGTGAACGGCAGCAGGAAGAATATTGTGTTGGTGACGTTTATTGAATTTTCGGTCTCGCTTGACTCAATGCCGAGGACAGGTCCTCCCGATATGTTTTCGAAAAGACAGGAGCCCGCTTTTGCCGGGAAGACAAAGTGCACAAGTGCGTCACTGGCAAAGTACAGGGCCATGAATGCGCACGGTACTGCCACAACGGCGATCAGGACTGCGCTCAGGAATTTTCCTCCGGCAGAGACCGGGAGCAGGGTAAACAGTGTCCCTTTCCGGCTGTCCGTAATCCTTCCGTATCGTGCTATGGGGAATATCAGGAAGAACAGCATGAATATCACTGTAGCATATAAGGAAGTCCAGTTGTGGTAGTTCTCCCAATACGTATTGATATATTCAGGCCTTGCCGCCAATGAAAACATGAGGTGGATGATGAACAGGATGACCGGGGCGATTCCTGTAAGCAGGATTACCAGTCCCTGGTCCCTGGCCGTATCCTTCAGTTCATTAATGAAATATTCAAGGAATCTTTTTTTCATCTTGAATCTTTTTTAGAGCATCAATGGATTTTTCCCGGATAATTGTATCATTTTGAGAATATGCCCTTGACCATTTCTTTGTGGAGATGTACGGTGTTGAACAAGGCCTCTATGTTGACCTTGCTTTCCTCTCCGGCAGTATTCAGAAGGACCTGGATGCTGCCCCCTGGTATTAGTTCACTGTATAGCGCATCCGGATGCTTCGTGTTCGAGTAGTCAAAGTACAGTTTCTCCGAAATCTCATCGAGGGAGGCGTTGAGAAGGACATCCTGCCGGTCAAGGATGATGATGGGGTCGATGATGTTCTCGAGGTCCCTTACCTGATGGGTGGAAATGAGCAGAGTCGAGTCTTCGGCAGTATATTTCGTGACTGCTTTCCTGAACTGTGCCTTAGAAGGTATGTCCAGCCCGTTGGTCGGTTCGTCCATGAAGAGATATTTGCAGTTGCAGGCGAGCGCAAAGGAAATGTATGACTTCTTTAACTGGCCGAAAGACATCCTGTTCATTTTCTGATGCGGGTCAGTCTCGAAAATCCCCATGAGTTCCCTGAATTTGTCAAGTTCAAATCCGCCCCAGAACTTGCCGTAGTTCTTGGCGTAGGCTTCCGCTGTCATGGATTGCGCCGCGACCTCGTCGCTCAGGAAATATTCCAGACTCAGGAACGATGGCTTCCTTTCGAACGGGTTGTATCCGTCGATGTCAATCCGTCCGCTGCCTGCTTTTTTGAGTCCGCACAGCAGGGTGAGAAGAGTCGTCTTGCCCACACCGTTTTCTCCGAGCAGGCCGTAGACCTTTCCCTCTTCAAGTTTCATCGAGATGTTTTTCAGTACGGTATTGCTGCCGTAACTGAAAGTGATGTTGTCTATCGTTATCATAATCAAATAATTATTCTGTACTGCCGACATCATTCCGGCATTGCTTAATAGTGTATTAGTGAATTAATACACTGCAAATATAGACATCTTAAATCAAATCGCAAATTTTTTTTGAATAAAATTACTCCCGGGGAATCGGGCGGTGGAGGGATTGTCTGAGCCTTTTTTCTTCTGCGGCGAGCCGTCCCCTGTCCTCTTCGGGGAGGGCGAAGTCGCAGAACCGCTCCCAGATGTAGCGGACGGCCTGGTCTGAAGGATGGAGCATGTCCTCGGCATAGAAGCGGTAGTCACGGAGTTCGTCCATCATGATCTCATATGACGGGAAGTATTCGCATCTGTCATGGAAGATGCTGCAGAGCCTGTCGGCAGCGATGAGCAGGGAGGCCTTGCTGACCTGGTTGCCGTGCGCCCCGTCCTTGAAATGCCTGATCGGGCTGACCGTCAGGATAAAACTTCTGTCGTTGCCGCCGCCGATGATTCCGGAAAGGACACGGACAGTGTCTTCGGGTTCCATGCGTTCCCGCTCGAACTCGCGGGCGTCTCTCTTGAGACAGTTTGACACGACTTGGCCGCTTGCAATATGTC
>JADILX010000020.1 GCA_017695025.1 Candidatus Cryptobacteroides excrementavium | reverse complement strand
GGCTCGGAGATGTGTATAAGAGACAGGGTCACTTTTGTTGCCTTGAGTTCTTCCGGAGTGCCGTTGAACATTATGTCGGTGATTCTGAATCCGAGAACTTCATTTGCCTTTTCAAGCATTTCCTTGGCTGTAGGATTTGACTCATAAAGGTCTTTAGCCATGCCAGGGAACTGTGAGCCCTGACCGGGAAAAACATACGCTTTTTTCATTTCTATGGTTTTTAAGATCAATTGTCTTTTTCTTCCGCCCCCGCCGCTAGTTCTCAGCCTGCAATGACTGCAGTGCGGAACGGGGCCGGATGATGTATTTTGCCGTGGCATTACGCATGTCACCGACATATCCTGACAAAAATACAAAAAATTCAGGATACTCTGAAAAAATTGCTATATTTGCAGTCCCTCGGTCGGTGAAGTTGTTGAAAAAACATCCTGTACCGATGCGATGGAATTGCCTCCGTAGTTTAATGGATAGAATTTCGGATTCCGGTTCCGACGGTTGCGGTTCGATTCCGCACGGGGGTACTAAGTAACGCATTGACAATCGATGCGTTACTTTTTTATTTACACCACCGGTCGAGCCAGCGGAAGTATTCGCGGTGCCAGTAGAGGGCGTTCTGGGGCTTGAGTATCCAGTGGTTCTCGTCAGGGAAGACAATCAGGCGGGACGGCACTCCCATCAGTTGTGCGGCATTGTATGCAGCCATGCCTTCATCAACAGGAACTCTGAAATCCATTCCCCCGTGTGTTACGAGTATAGGAGTATCCCACGCTGTGACGAGTTTGTGGGGAGAATTGGCATAATGTCGTATGGATTTTGGGGCTGTGCTCCATGGGGAGCCTCCCTGCCGTATGCCTCCGAAAGTCTCACCGTCACCGGCCGGACCGACCGGACATTCAGGTGTGCCCACCCGGGGATCTGCCTCATATTCGTGCAGGCCGCCGTTGTCCCAGTTGGCAAACCACATTTCTTCAGTGGTCATGTACATGTGCTCCTCATTGAAGATGCCGGCGTGGGCGACGAAAGCATCGAACGTGTTTTCATGTGTGCCGCAGAGATAGTAGACCGAATATCCTCCGTAACTGGCTCCGCATGCTGCCATCTTTCCGATATACGGCTCTTTCTTGATCTCTTTTGCTGCAGAAAGATAGTCCTGGATATTGAGTCCGCTATAGTCTCCAGATATCTGTTCGGTCCATTCCTGCCCGAAGGCTGTTGTGCCACGTCTGTTCGGGAGCACGACAACATAGCCTTGTGCAGCCATGAGCCTGTAGTTCCATCTGTATGACCATCCCTGGCTGAGCGTGCCCTGGGGGCCTCCGAGACAGATCAGGATGGCCGGATATTTTTCAGAAGGAGTGAAATGAGGCGGGTACAGTACCCATGTGAGCATGTCTTTCCCGTCCACTGTCTTAATGTATCTTGCCTCTGTCCTGACTTCGTCGAGTCCTGACAGCAGTCCTGAGTTTATTCCTGTCAGTTGCCTTACGCTGACCGGCTGACCTGTCATGCTGCAGTCAGACTTCATGCTCATGCCATGCCTGACTTCTGATGCAGTGTCCGGCTCTTTGCCTACTGTAATCTCGACAAATTCCGTCGGGAAATCCATGCTGCAGAAGTCCGCAAGCAGCACTGTCCTTCCGTCCTTGCAGCAGATATGGAAAGGCGAGCCGAAGTCATACCACAGGTCTGTCCCGGTAATCCTTTCCGGCATGTTGTCTCCCGATGCGGTGACTCTGAATATTCCCTGTATGCCTTCTGCCAGTGCATTGAAGTATATTTCTTTTGAATCGGGGCTCCAGACAGGAGATGCAGCATTGTATTTGAACCCGTCCGTAAGTTCCCTTATGTTCTCAGCCGTTATCCCTACGTCTGTCCCGTCTGAAGGGACTATGTCTGCGGCCATGAGCCGTTGCCTGTCAGCCTCGTACCCGTCCCTTTCCATGCTTGTCCAGCAAAGTGTGCGTCCGTCTGGAGACCATACGGGATTGGTGTCATAACCTCCTTTCATGTCTATGACGGAGGATTTGCCGGATGCGACCTCATAAAGGTAGATTTCGGTATTAGTTGAAAAGGCGTATTGTTTCCCTGTGAGTTTCCTGCATGAGTAGGCGATGTATTTCCCGTCCGGGCTCCAGCACAATTGTTCAATGCCGCTGAACGGCTCTGCCGGGAGTTCGTAAAGGTCTTTTTCAGAGGCCAGCAGGTCAACGGCCCTGTCCGGGCTGATGCAGTTCCCGGATTTCTTTCCTGCCTTGCCGTCCTTGCCAGGGACGAGGCTGCAGATGAATGTGTGCGGCACTTTCTCCACCCAATGGTCCCAATGTCTGTACATGAGGTCATCGGCCGAGATGGCGGATGACTTGTCAATGTCGGGATATAAATCGGACGGTTTTTTCAATGCGCTCTGCACTGTGCTGACAAACATGACCATGGTTTCATCGGGAGACAGTTTGAACTCACTTATCCCTTCGGGGATGTCGCTGAGTTTTACCGCCTTGCCGGTGGCGAGCCTGAGGCTCCCGTCTTTCCCTTTGATTTTAGCAAGCCATATCTGCCCGTCCTGAAGATACATTATCTCCGTTCCTCCGGCATACCATCTGGCATTGCTGATGCTTTTCCCTGAGTGTGTCAACTGCTGCAGCCCTGTGCCGTCGGCATTGCATATATAAAGGTTGTTGCATGACCTGTTCTCCGCAATGGAGGTGTATGAGATTCCGAACAGGATTTTTGTCCCGTCAGGAGAGACCTGCGGGTCAGAAAGTTTCCCGAAAGAAAGCAGGATTTCGGGGGTCATTTTGCCATCTGCCGCCTTGATGTCAGGCTTGCCTATGTATTCCGGTGTCTTGGAGTCTTTCATGTCATCGATAATTTTTTCGGTAAATCCGCTTCCCCTGTCGACAACGGCAAGGATTATTATCAGCAGGAGTAATATTGAGCCGGCTCCTGCGGCGGCCTTGTGCTTTGACTTCATTTTCCGTATAGTTTTACTGTCTGTTCCGCCCTTGAGGCGATTTCTTTTCTGAGACTGTCCGGAGACAGGACTTCAATCCTGGGGCTGAGCCTTAAGAGTTCCATGACAAGACTCTCGTTCGGACTTGCAAATATAGAAAATAAGGCTGAATCGCCGTCTTCGGAAATCAGTTTCTGGCTCTGATGCAGAGGCAGGTCTTCCATGTAACGGGCTTCGGTGGCAGATGTCCTGAAAATTATCTCTTCCGGAGCCTTGTCTGAAAGATAGACACCGAAACTCGTGCTGAACAGGGCATCAACATCGAAGCCGTCCGGCATCCTGAATACGGTGTCTGTTGTCTTCATCTCCATAATCCTGTCCATGCCGTACACTCTGACCTGCTGCCGTTCCATACAGTATGCCACGATATACCATCTGCGGGAATTTTCCTTTACAGCATAGGGGTGTAAAGTATATGTGGACGTTTCTGTGCCGGTATATTTCCGGTATGAGATGACAATTTCCCTGTTCTCAAGCATGGCATCCATGGTTTCGGCAAGATACCTGTGCCCTGACGGGATGTCCTCGACTGACACCCTGCCGGTAAGCCTCTCTTTGCCTAAAGTGAGGATACTGTTGACAGTGAAGGTGTTGATGAGCCATGCCGATGCGGCGTTCTCGTCTTTTACATCATCAGAATACCTTATAAAATACCTGTTCGTCCTCCTGTCGCATTCGATGCGTATGCTGAATATATCCTCGATGGCTTCCCTGTGGTTGTTGAAAGACCTCCGGGCATATGCCTGCCCGAATCTGTTTTCCCATCTGCGGGAAAGTTCTTCAAGAGACAGCCCTTTCATTCCCGCCCGGATGAAAGTCTGTATCAGCCATATGTATTTCTGCAGGAGTTCCGTGACCATGGTGCATGCCTGTTATTCTGTCAACTTATCTTGCTGTAGTCTCTTATTCTGTATTTGTCTTTTCTGAGTTCTTCCCTGAGTATGGCGTTTCTGTCGGATGAAAGTGCCGGATCGGCCTTGAGCACTTCTTCTGCGCATTGTCTCGCCTCGTTGAGCATCAGCCCGTCCTTTGCGAGGGAGGCTATGTTGAGGCTGATGGGCAGCCCGCTTTGCTGAGTGCCTTCCAGATCTCCGGGGCCACGCATCTTCATGTCCTCTTCTGCAAGTTCAAATCCGTTTTCTGTTGCACACATGAGGTCTATACGGTGTTTCGATTCTTTGCTCAGCCGGTGCCCGGTCATAAGTATGCAATAGGACTTCTCGGAACCACGGCCGACTCTTCCCCTCAACTGGTGCAACTGGCTGAGTCCGAATCTCTCCGCACTCTCTATGACCATTACTGATGCGTTCGGCACATCCACACCCACTTCTATCACTGATGTCGCCACAAGAATATCTGCCCTGCCTGCGGCAAATGCGTCCATATTGAAATTCTTGCAGTCATTGGTCTGCTGCCCGTGGACTATGGCAGTCTTGTAAGGCGGGAAAGGGAAGGCCTGGACAATCTGCTCATAGCCCTGTTCAAGGTTGCGGTAATCCATCTTCTCGCTCTCGAAAATAAGCGGGTATACCACGAATATCTGTCTTCCGAGCGCGATCTGGTCTTTCATGAATCTGAAGACTGCCGGCCTTTTGCTTTCAGTGGCATGTATTGTCTGCACGGGTTTCCTCCCTGGCGGAAGTTCGTCTATTACCGAGACATCAAGGTCTCCGTACAGGGTCATGGCAAGAGTCCTCGGTATCGGAGTGGCTGTCATCACGAGCACATGCGGAGGCATGCCGCAAGCCGATTTTTTCCACAGGCTGGCCCTCTGCTCTACGCCGAACCGGTGCTGCTCATCTATAATGGCAAGCCCGAGATTGCGGAAGACGACATTGTCTTCCAGCAGGGCATGGGTGCCGACGATGATACCTATTGAGCCATCTTCCAGACCGGAATGTATCTCCCTGCGTTCCTGGGTCCTGCTGCTTCCGGTCAGAAGGGCAACCTTGACGCCTGCAGGGGCAAGATATTTTGATATGTTCTTGAAATGCTGCTGGGCAAGGACTTCCGTCGGGGCCATGATGCATGCCTGATAGCCATTGCCGATGGCTATGAGTGCTGTAAGCACTGCCACCATCGTCTTGCCGCTCCCCACATCACCCTGCAGCAGCCTGTTCATCTGATGTCCGCTTTTCATGTCATTGCGGATCTCCGTGATGACTCTTTTCTGCGCTCCTGTAAGAGGGAAGGGCAGTGCATTGTAGCACAGGTTGAATGCCTCCCCGACTTTCGGCATCTTTATCCCGTGCTCTTCCCGGCTGCGGATATATTTCTGTTTCAGCAGTGACAGCTGGAGGTAGAAGAGTTCCTCGAATTTCAGCCTGCGCCTTGCCTTGGCAAGGGCTTCCTGCCCGGCAGGGAAATGGATGTTGCGCAAGGCATAATGTATAGGTACCAGTTTCCTTTCCTTCAGGATATATTCAGGAAGCGACTCACGGACATCGATGAGGCATGCATTCAGCGCCGCTGCCTGTAGCCGGAGCATCACTTTCCCTGTTATGCCGCCGTTCCTGAGTTTTTCGGTTCCGGTATATATGCCGGTCATTGTGCCTGCAGACATGTCATCCCGGTCTCCTCCCATGTTCCCGCCTGTCCTTTCCGGAGGTGCTTCATCCACTTCAGGGTGAACCATGTTGACCCTACCGTTGAACATGGACGGTTTCCCGAAAAAGATGAACTCCTTTCCCGGCTCAAGTTTCCCGTACATCCATTTTATGCCTTTGAAGAATACCAGTCCGAGATATCCGCTGCTGTCCTGCACAAGGACACTCATGCGTCTGACTGTATTGAACTTTATCTCTCCGGTCCGCTGGCCGGATTTTTTTTCTGTGTCCCCGTCCATGAAAACCGGCCCGGACGCACCGATCAGTTCTCTTGACACGACTCTGGCCCTGATCTGGATGTATGCCATGTCAGGCACTATACCGGCTATCGGTATGATGGCGCTCCTGTCTACATATCTGAAGGGATAGAGGCGTATCAGG
>JADILX010000019.1 GCA_017695025.1 Candidatus Cryptobacteroides excrementavium | reverse complement strand
CTGATCGAGCTCAACAAAGAGTCCAGCCACGGGCACACCTTTTCTGTCGGGGATGTATACCTCGGCAAGGTGAAGAAGATACTTCCTGCCCTGAATGCTGCTTTTGTCGATATCGGCGATGAAAAAGAAGCCTTTGTACACTATCTTGACCTTGGGCTTAATTTCAGGGCTTTCGATGAGTTCCTCCGCAGGCTCAATCCCAACACTACGCCTTCCGAGGTGTTCTCGTCGGTGAAGATAGGGCCTGTGCTTGAGAAGGAGGGACGTATAGAGAACGTCCTCACTCCGGGCCAGATGCTCATAGTGCAGATAGTGAAGGAACCGATTTCGACAAAAGGATCACGACTGGCCGCGGAAATTTCATTGGCAGGGCGCAACATTGTACTCCTCCCTTTTGCAGAAAAGGTGAGCGTATCCCAGAAAATCTCTTCAAAAGAGGAGAAACGGAGACTTGAAGCCCTTGTGAAGAATATCCTTCCAAAGAATTACGGTGCGATTATCCGCACGGCCGCAGAAGGGAAAAATGCTGCGGTGCTTGATGCGGAACTTATGTCGCTTATCGACAAATGGGAGAGTTCATGGGGGAAACTGACCGGATCCAAGTCTGTCCAGCTGCTTTTTACAGAGTACAGCAAGACCACCACCATTCTGAGGGATCTTCTCAATGACTCGTTCTCGAACATCTATGTAAACGATGAGACAGTCTATGAAGAAATCCGGAAGTATATTTCACTTATTTCACCCGAACATGAGAAGATTGTCCGCCTCTATAAGGACAGCACGCCTATCTTTGACCATTTCGAGGTCACAAGGCAGATAAAGAGTTCCTTCGGTAAGGTGGTTCCCATAAAGCAGGGGGCGTATCTCGTGATAGAGCATACGGAGGCTCTTCATGTCATAGATGTGAACAGCGGTACGAGGGCAAAGAACAAGGAACAGGAGCAGAATACTTATGATGTCAACTGCTATGCTGCAGAGGAGATAGCACGCCAGCTCCGTCTTCGGGACATGGGCGGCATCGTGATTGTCGACTTTATCGACATGGAGAGCAACGAGCACAAGAACATGCTCTTCAAGCATATGCAGGAACTGATGCAGACGGACAGGGCAAAGCACAATGTGCTCCCCCTGACGAAATTCGGCCTCATGCAGATCACGAGGCAGCGTGTACGTCCTGCCACAGAGATAAATACGACCGAGGTCTGTCCTGTATGCCATGGCACCGGCAAGATTACCTCAAGTGTTGTCATCGACGAGGTCATAGAGAGGCGTCTTGCCTACTATGTGGCGGAGAAAAATATCAGGTCTTTCGTTCTGAAGGTGAGTCCTATTCTGGGGGCATATCTGAGCAGGGGAGTCTTCTCTTCCATACTTGGAAAATGGAAATCCAGGTACAAGTGCAAGATCAGGCTGATGGAAATCACTGATTTTACAGTCCTGCAGAATGAATTCTTTACTGAGAATGGGGATAAGCTTGACAGCTGATCCCCATTTTTCTTTATTGCACGGACGGTGTTTTTATAGTATTTTTGCCGCCTTAATTTTTGCAGAATGACACTCAATCAAAGTAAAGGGCATCTTTCGATGCTGGCTGCAAGTGTGATGTGGGGTGCGATGGCTCCTGTGTCCAAGTTTGTGATGTCTGCCGGGCTGGTGGGCTCCATAGCGGTCACCGATGTCAGGATTTTCGGTGCGGCTGTACTGTTCTGGCTCTTTTCCCCGTTCACAAAGCAAGAGAAAGTGGACAGGAAAGACTATCTGAAGATATTCTTTGCAGCGCTATTTGCCATCATTCTCAATCAGGGAGTCTATATCACCGGAGTATCCATGACTTCCCCTGTAGATGCCTCCATCATCACGACTTCGCTTCCTATAGTTACCATGATACTCGCGGCATTTTTCCTCGGGGAGCCTATAACTTCCAGGAAAGCGGCCGGAGTCTTTCTCGGTATGGCCGGAGCCATTCTGCTTGTTTTCGGCAACCGTCTGATGCCCGGCTCCGGTACTGCGGTGCAGCCGGCAGCATCTTCAAATGTGTGGGGAGACCTGCTGTGCCTTCTTGCCCAATGCTCCTATGCGACCTATCTGGTACTTTTCAAGGATCTGATAGCACGGTATTCACCTGTGACATTCATGAAATGGATGTTTACATTTGCTTCTGCTGTCATGTTCCCGTTCACGATAGTGAAGTTTCTTTCGCAGCCATGGGCGGCTGTCCCTCCTGAGCAATATGCAGGACTGGGTTTCATCCTCGTATGCGGCACGTTCCTGTGCTATCTGCTCGTGCCTGTGGGACAGAAGACGCTGAGGCCTACCATAGTGGCAATGTACAATTATGTCCAGCCGGTGGTGGCAACATTCATTGCTGTCATATGGGGGATGGATGAGTTCAATATCATAAAACTGTTTGCTGTCATTCTTGTGTTTACCGGGGTGCTGCTTGTCAACAGGAGCAAGTCAAGGGCTGAACTTGACAGGGAAAGACGCAGGGCTGCAGGTAAGGACGGGCCGGAGCAGGATGCTACGGCAATATAAGGTGCTCTGGGACTTTCAGATTAGGATTAAAATGCTTAAATTTGTCCTTTGGCGAGAGCCTGTGCATGTATTCCCCTGCAATGAGAAGAAAGAAGAATATACCTGCTGGTATCGACCCTGAATATTTCAGGAAGCAGAAAGCGGCGCTTGTGCGCCGGCATAGACAGGTCATCTATCTGAATGACAATGAGATATCTGCAATAGAACAATACTGCGGCAAGTTCGGTGTCCATGCACGGTCGGCTCTCTACCGCCAGGCTATCATGGAGAAGATTCTTTCCGGTCTCAGGGACAATCCTCCTACTCTTTTCTGACAGTATTACATTTTCCGTGGGCTGTGCTTTCCTTTCTATAGAATGAGGCTACGGGCAGCAGGGCTATGAGGTAGCCTATGATGGCAACTCCTGCAGCGGTTATCAGGATGTCTTTCCATGAGATTATTATCGGGTAGGCCTGGATGACAAAGTTTCCGGGCATTTTGATGAAGCCGAAATGCTGCTGCAGCAGGGCAAATGAAATGCCTGTCGCCAGTCCGGCAGCAAGTCCCAGAAGTGTTATCATCCAGCCTTCAAGTACGAATACACGTTTCAGCAGCCGGTCTGTGGCCCCCATGCTCCTGAATGTCCTGATGTCGCCCCGTTTTTCGATGATGAGCATGGACAGGGCACCGAAGATGCTGAATGCCAGAATGATGATTACAAATATGAGGATAAGGTATATGGATGCCTTTTCGTACTGCATCATCTTATAGAGGGAAGTGTTCTGCTCGAAGCGGTCGCTTACCCTGTAGCCTGGACCGAGCATGCGTGAGGCTTCTTCCTTGACCCTCCGTATCTCTTTCTCCGAGGCTCCTCCCATGCGGATTTCCACGGCCGACACCTCTTCCCCGTACTCGAGAAGTTCCCGCATTGTCTCAATCGGGACTACAATCAGCTGGTTGTCGACTTCGTTGTTGATGGAAAATATGCCGGAAGGATATACTTTCACATTCTCTATTGAAGCAGCGGGATTGGACAGTGAGATGTTCCTTGTCCTTGACGGGAAATATATTTCAACAGCAGAGACAAATCTCGGGTTTATCCCGAGCCTGTATGCAAGAGCCGCCCCCACTGCTGCCTGCGGGATATCACCCCGGTGCAGGGCGAACTCCCCGTTGACCATATGCCCCCGAAGCGGGCTTTCTTCCTCATAAATGCTGTCCACGCCTTTCGCTTTTGCCACGCTCTGCTTCCCGTCATAACTGATGAACACGTTTTCTTCTACTACGGTGCACATGCTCTTGACGGATTGCTGTGCGTAAAGCCAGTCATATGCTTTACCTTCAGGTACAAAGGACTTCCCCTCAGCCGGAGTTATGAGAAGTTCCGGCTCTATGTTGCCGAGCATCGACCTGACCAGGAAGTCGAAGCCGTTGTATATTGACAATATTATGACAAGGGCCGCTGTCCCTATTGCCATGCCGACAGCGCTTATTGCCGAAATGATATTAATCACATTGTGTGATTTCTTCGCAAAAAGGTAGCGCCATGCTATGAACAGAGGCAGATTCATAATATATCAGATCCCGTACCCTATTTCTTGAGAAGTTCTTCTATATGCTCCACATAGTCGAGCGAGTCATCCCTGAAGAAAGTTATTTCAGGGACGATTCTGAGTTGTCTGGCCACCCTGTTCCCGAGTTCTCCCCTGAGGGACCGGACATTTTCCTCCAGTATTTCCATCACTTTGTCAGCCTTGTCCGAAGGGAATATGCTCACATATATTTTTGCTACGGACAGGTCCGGGCTGATCTTTACCCCGCTGACCGAGACGAGTGCTCCTCCAAACATGGCCATGCCTTTGCTGCGTATTATCTCGGCCATGTCGCGCTGGAGTTCCTTTGCGACCTTAAGTTGTCTTGTACTTTCCTGTTCCATGGTCTTCTTGCTTTATTTCAGGCGGATGAGGAAATAAGATTTCTTCCCTTTCTGAGCAAGGATGTACTTGCCGTTGAGGACAGACTCGTTTCCGACTGATGCATTGATGTCGGTTATCTTTTCCTTGTCGATGCTGACTCCTCCTGCCTGTACCATTTTTCGGCATTCCCCTTTGGAAGGGAAGACTGATGTCTCGACTGCGAGCAGGTCGAGTATGTTCATCGGAAGCCTGTCAGCAGGCACCTCGAATGTCGGTACCCCGTCGAAAACCTGCAGGAAAGTCTTTTCGTCAAGTCTTTTCAGTGCATCCGATGTCGCATTGCCGAAAAGCATCTCTGAGGCGGCTACGGCCTTGTCATATTCTTCTTCCCCGTGCACCATAATGGTGATCTCTCTGGCAAGAAGTTTCTGCAGTTTTCTCAGATGGGGGGCCTGTGCGTGTTCAGCGATGGCTGCCTCTATCTCTTCACGGCCCAGCATCGTGAATATTTTGATGTATCTTGCTGCATCTTCATCGGATACGTTCAGCCAGAACTGGTAGAACTGGTATGGCGAAGTCCTTTCAGGGTCGAGCCATACATTGCCTTTTTCCGTCTTTCCGAATTTTCCTCCGTCGGCCTTGGTGATGAGCGGGCATGTGAGGGCAAATGCCTCCTTGCCGAGCATCCTGCGGATGAGTTCAGTGCCTGTGGTTATATTGCCCCACTGGTCGCTGCCTCCCATCTGCAGGGTACATCCCTTGTGCTCATATAGCCACAGGAAGTCATATCCCTGGAGCAACTGGTATGTGAACTCTGTGAAAGACATGCCCTCCCGCGACTCTGAAGAAAGCCTTTTCTTTACAGAGTCTTTGGCCATCATGTAGTTGACAGTGATATGCTTGCCGATGTCCCTTGCGAAGTCGATGAACGAGTAGTCTTTCATCCAGTCATAGTTGTTCACGAGTTCAGCCTTGTTGGGCGCGTCGGACTCGAAGTCAAGGAACCTTGAAAGTTGCTTTTTGATGCATGCCACGTTATGTGAAAGCGTCTGCTCATCGAGGAGGTTACGCTCCTGTGATTTCATTGAAGGGTCTCCGATCATTCCGGTCGCACCTCCAACAAGGGCGAACGGCTTGTGCCCGCAATTCTGGAAATGCTTGAGGATCATTACGCTGACAAGATGCCCTATGTGGAGTGAGTCAGCGGTCGGGTCTATACCCACATATGCCGCTGTCGGGCCTTCCATCAGTTTTTCTTCAGTCCCTGGCATGATGTCCTGAATCATGCCTCTCCATTTGAGCTCTTCTACAAAATTCTTCATCGGATGAAATGTTTTTATAACGGACGCAAAGATAGTCAAAATCCCTCACAATCCAGTAATATCGGAATATGACTTATTTTTCACGAAATATTGTTAAATTTGCGCGGCCCCGGGGAAGTCAGCACATTTTGAGGGCGTCCATGTCCCCGGCGGCAGTGCAGTATGGACATAATCAATTTAATATTTTAATATCATGAGAAAGAATATCGTAGCCGGAAACTGGAAGATGAATACTACGGTTCCGGAAGGAATTGAACTCGCAAAGGCTGTTGTTGCAAAGGCATCCGAGGTGCCGGCATCAGTAAAACTCATCATTGCCCCTCCTTTCACACATCTCTATCCTGTGGCTGAGGTTGTAAAAGGTACGGCAGTGGGTCTCTCTGCCCAGAACTGCGCAGACAAGGAAAAAGGGGCATACACTGGTGAAGTGTCTGTCGGGATGCTTTCATCTGTCGGCTGCGAATATACTGTACTCGGCCATTCCGAAAGAAGGCAGTACTATGGCGAGACAGATGAGAAACTGGTGGAGAAAGTCAAACTTGCCATCAATGGCGGTCTTTCCCCGATTTTCTGTGTAGGTGAAAATCTTGAGGAGCGTGAGGCCGGACGTCATTTCGAGGTCGTATCGGAGCAGGTAAAGAATGTGCTCTATACACTCTCTGCCGAGGAGATGGCAAAGGTTGTAGTGGCATATGAGCCGGTATGGGCTATCGGGACAGGCAAGACCGCTACTGCAGAGCAGGCCCAGGAGATTCATGCATGCATCCGCAAGGTGCTCGCAGACAAGTTCGGGGCTCTCGCAGAGGAGATAACTATCCTTTACGGAGGAAGTTGCAAGCCTTCAAATGCCAAGGAACTGTTTGCATGCCCTGATATTGACGGAGGACTTATCGGGGGGGCGGCTCTCAAGGCTGATGACTTCATCGCTATCGCGCAGTCTTTCTGATATTGCCCGTAATCCAATATGTGACAATATGAATAAAGCGGTCATATTATGTACAGCGGCAGCCGGAATGGCTGCTGTTGTCGCTTGTAGGAGCGATGCTGACAGCAATCTTCAGGCAAAGGTCGATGAATATGCTGTGGTGGAAGTCAGTTCCCCTCTGCTTGAGACCTTGTCAGACAAGGATATGCAGGTGCTCAACCTGTTCCGCTCTGCCGGCAGGGTCATCGACAATCTTTTCTGGGAGCAGACATTCGGGGACAAGTCTCTGATGGAGGCCGTCAAGGATCCTGCGGCCAGGGATTTTGCTATGATAAACTACGGGCCATGGGACAGGCTTTCTGACAACGAGCCGTTTATCAAAGGCTATGGGGAAAAGCCTCTCGGGGCCAACTATTATCCGTCCGACATCACGGCTGAAGAGTTCGAGGCTTTCGGGGATCCGGACAAAAACAGTCTCTATACGGTGCTGAGAAGAAACAGTGACGGCAGCCTGAAATGTGTATGGTACAGGGATGAGTACAGGGAGGAACTTGACGAGATATGCCGCTATCTGGAAGAGGCAGCGTCGATTACTGAGAATGAAGGCCTGAAGAATTATCTGCTCAAGCGTGTCCAGGCATTCCGCACTGACGACTATCTTGAAAGCGACATGGCGTGGATGGATATGAAGGACAGTAAGATAGATATCGTCATTGGACCGATCGAGAACTATGATGACAAACTCAATGAGGCCAAGGCTTCATATGAGTGCTTTATCCTGCTTAAGGATGAGGAGCGGAGTGCAGAACTTGCAAAATATGTCTCCATGCTTCCGGAACTCCAGAAGATGCTGCCATGCAAGCCGGAATACAAGACCTTTGTTCCGGGGACGTCATCTGACCTGAATGTATATGATGCCATCTATTATTCCGGGGACTGCAATGCCGGGAGCAAGACTATTGCCATCAATCTCCCGAATGACGAGAGGGTGCATGCCGCCAAAGGGACACGCCGCCTGCAACTCTATAACAGCATGAAGGCCAAGTTCGGGAAGATTCTGCTCCCGATAGGACGTCTTCTTGTCGAACCTGAGCAGCAGAAGCATCTTCGCGATGAAGCCTTTTTCTGGAATGTGACTTTCCATGAGGTCGCCCATGGCCTCGGCGTGAAGGAGACAGTCAACGGTAAAGGGTCTGTAGACGAGGCGCTCGGTACTGAGAGGACGACATGGGAGGAGGCAAAGGCTGACATTCTCGGCCTGTTCATGGTGTGCAGACTGATAGATATGGGGGAGATACCTCTTATCTCAAAGGAAGACGCCATCACGACATATATTGCCGGCCTTGTCCGTTCGGTACGTTTCGGTTCCGCATCTTCACATGGCAGGGCCAATATGATGTGCTACAATTATATGAAAGACAACGGAGCCTTTACACGCAATAAGGCCGGGCTGTATCATATAGATTATGCCAGGGCCCTTGAAGTGATTGACTCATGGGCCGGGCTTATACTTGCGACCCAGGCAGAAGGCGACTACGAGTTTGCAAAAGAATATGCTGCCAGGAATGCCGTTATTCCTGAGGCTCTTTCTGCCGACATTGCCAATGTCAATGCGCACAATATTCCGCGTGACATCCGTTTCGATTTCGTGTGGTAGTGCCTCCTCCTTCTGAATGGCATAAAATCCAGCAGCCAGGCTTCCTTTTACGGATGCCTGGCTGCATTCTGTATGTCCGGACTGCTATTTCATCAGTTCCCTGACTACGGCCTGCATCTGGGCATATTGTTCCTCCATGCTCCTGAGCAGCCTGTATTGTGCCCTTGTCCTTACGAGGTTGTGTTCCGGATATGCTGTCTTATAGTATTTGTCCCCGTCAATATAGTCCATCAGGAAGCGGAGCACCTGCTCGAAAGTGATATACAGGGCCGAGAAGGCGAGATATTGTACTTCACTTTCACAGAGCGTGTCTTTCCGCTGTGAGAGATAGCCGGCAGTGTAGGCCCTGAACATCTCCATTGACATGGATACTCTGGACAGGTCTTTGTCATCCTCTGCCCCTGTGTTGGTGTATGAGCGGATTGCATCACCGAAATCATTGAGAGACGTGCTGCTCATGCATGTGTCAAGATCGATGACACAGAGCACATTGCCATCCTTGTCAAAAAGTATGTTGCTGATTTTTGTGTCGTTGTGTGTAACCCTTGTGGGCAGTGTCCCGTTTTCCACGAGTTCCCAGAAGGCGAGCATCTCTTTTTTCCGGGACTCTATCCATCCTATTTCTTCCTTGAGGGAGGATGCACGGCCTGCAGCATCGTTCCGTAGGGACTCTTCCCATTGTCTGAATCTCCATCTTATATTGTGGAACCCTCTGATTGTCTCGCTGAGCGGCAGGGTGAAGTCCGCGAGCATGGACTGGAATTTCCCTATTGCTTCACCTCCCTTGTATGCAAGTGCAGGGCTGTCCGCCTTTTCATAGGTCACCGAGCCTTCTATGAACAGGCATACTGCCCAGTAGTTCCCTTTGTTATCCTTATAGTACAGGTCGCCTCCTGTCGCCGCCTTTTCTTCTTCAGACATGCTTTCGGGCTTTCTCCGTATGACTTTCAGCACCTCACGGTCGGGGTCTCCTCCTCTTCCGGAGACTTTTCTCCGCAGATGTTCAGTGACCAGGGCAATATTGTTCATCATTCCGGGCACGTCCGGAAATACATTGTGGTTCTTGCGCTGGAGGATATATTTTGGGGCATGTCCTGTGGCGTCCGGCCTGGTTGTGACGATGAGGGTGTCGTTGATGAATCCCGGGCCCATTGCCTTTATGCTTTCGGCTTCAGAGGCTGTCGCAAATCTGGAGATGATTTCCAGCAGTTCTTGTTCAGTGTACATGGTGTGGTTATTTCTTGTTTTTTGTCATCTGATTGTCAGTTCCCCGAAAAATTCCGGCCTGTGGAAGTCCGGGGCAGGGGTGTCTATTGGTGCCCAACTGAGAAAATGCGGGTGCGCTGTCTTGTCTCCGCATTTGTAGAAGTTGGCCCTTATCTTTTCTGGAAGGCAGCCTGGATCCATCCCTATCAGGCTGAATGGAATCCCCATTCCTGCCTCCCAACTCACGATTTTGTCGCTGATGTCATATGCCTTCCGTTCCAATGAACTGTAGCGCAGGATTTTCTTGAGTCTGTCATGGTCAAATGCGGTAAACTCATTGCGGCTTTTCCTTTTGGACGCGAGCAATGTCCCGATGCAGTTCATTTCGAAATTGTAGTATGTCCCGTCTGAAGGATGCTCCACAAAGAATTCGCAGCAACTGTCTTCCCATACAGGCCCATTGTCTTCCAGTGCTGCAGCCCTCAGGTCGAGGCCTCTGACGTGGAACAGAATGAACAGGCAGGAGTCTCCTCTTGCCACAGAGAATACGGCTGATGGGCGGTATGGCCATTCCTCCGGCCACCCTGCATTGTCTGCTGCCCCTTTGGCCCCAAATAGTTCCATGGCTTTAAGCCGTTCTTCATCAGGCATTGATTCAAGTACCCCGATGTAAGGTATTTCAAGATTTTTCATATTTTGAGCATTACTGTATCATTGTCACGACAGCACCGATCCCGTAGCGTGAGTTCCATAGCCATATAAGTCCTCCGGAGTCCATGTCTGTCACTACAAATTCAATCCCTTTCTTTGTCTTTATGTCATCCGGTGTGGTGTACTCCAGATCCGCATGAAGCCTCTGGCCTGTCTGAGACGGCATCTCATCACAACTAATGAAAAAATAGTCTGCCATACCGTCATCGCTTACACGGAATTCAATCCTGTCGGGACTGAATCCGATCTGATGCCTTTCAGGAGAGTAATCGAGCATCAGCGCCCCGTTGACATGCAGGGAGATATTGCCGATTTCAGCAAAGTCTTCTTCAGAGAAGTTGTATCTGTCGCACGACTGCATAACCAAAGCCGCCAGAATGACGGCTGTCATGTATGCTGTTCCATATCTCTTCATTCCCCGGTGTTTTTGATGATGATTTCCTTCACTATGATGTCTTGTGTCCCGTCACTATTGCTGACAACTGCCTTCAGACTGCCTGATGCCTGTGGCGTGAAATAGCCGTCTGCTCCGGGCTTTACTGTCTTTCCGTCCATAGTCCATGTGATCTGCTCCGCTCCTGTGGCGTTGAACAGTCTCAGGGGAAGTCTTGCTCCTGAAGGGAATGTCCCGTCATCGTTCCTCTCCACATATTTGAGGTATATGTAAGGCCTGCCTCCCTTTACTTCCGGCTTTGTCCTGAATCCTGCATCTGTCCTGCTCCCTGTCTTGCCGTCCATTGTGCAGAATATGCTGACCGTATAATCTGTATCAGGGGAGAGCCCGTCCAGGACTACGGCATAGTCAGACCTGTTCCCTGTCGAGGCGTATGGAGTCATCTCCACTGTTTCCGCCGACCCTGCCGCCTTGCCCCATTCCATCCATACTTTCCCGCTGAAGTTCATGCCTATCGACCAGCTGATGATGGCTGCATCCTGAAATACGTCTTTCCCGGTGGTTACCGGTACCGGTATTCCTGAGTCTCCGGACGGTACAGCATCGAACCTTATTGAACTGCCGTCCCGTGTAATGCCTGTGATGTCAAATCCTGGCCTGTCTCCATTCCAGAACAGGAACGGCCGTGCCGACCCTGATGTGAACGAGTCTGTACTCCCATAAGGGAAAAATATCGTTCCGGTTGCCTGCCGCTTTCCGTTTGCCGGACGGGATGCCTCTACAAGATCTGCGCATTCATGGTCAGGATTGCAGTTGACCATATTGTAGACATCGCTCCATCTGGATGCTGCTGTCATGCCGTAACCGCTGTCGTTCCCGGACTTGTCCACATGGTATATGAGCATTCCGCTTCCGCCGATATATTTGTCCCATCCTTTTGCTTCCCTGCATTCGAGGATGTAATATTCACCCGGGGTGCTGCTCCCGATCCTGTAGAACATGTTGCTTTCATTGATGGGGGCAAGTTCATATGTCCCTGGCTCAGATATTTCCGTTCCGGATGCGATACCGAGGATTTCCCTCTCGATGGCATTGAAATATGGAGGCGTGTCCCCGTTGTTGTTCATGTTTCCCCCGTCCATAAGGGATGTGGATGCCCATAGTGCGTCCGACTCGCCCCCGCTTCCCATATAATCAGTGTCATACAGGTCGGGAAGTCCGAATGTGTGGCTGTATTCATGGCAGAATGTGCCGATACCGGCAAGTGTTCCAAGCGACAGTTCAGATGTACATGCGTACCTGTCTATCTTTACCCCGTCAAGGCTGAGGCTCAGCCCTGCCCCCTGCCCGATGTACCATGCGTGGGACCATATATAGTCTTCTCCTTCCCCCTCTGCCTCGTCTGGCCCGGCGTAGAAGACGAAAACATTGTCCACGGTACCGTCTTTGTTATCATCGTATTTTGAAAAATCCGTCTTCCCGTCAGCAAGTTTGCATGCGTCCCTCACCATTTCAGCCGGCCTGCTGTCATTTCCGCTCCTGTCATTTTCTCCATAGTAACTGTAATTTTCGTTGAGGGTGATGATGTCGCTTATGTCAAACGAGAATTCATACTGTCCGTCAAACTGGGCGTTGAAGTAGTCTATTGCCCCGCCTTTGTCCCTTGCCCCGTTCTTGATGAGGGAGATGAAGTCGTTTCTGGTGTAGGTGAACTTGAGGTCCTTGAACTGTACGAGGAGTATCAGCCCGTGTTTTTCCTGAGGTTTCATTTCTCCGGATTTTACTGCAGCGGCCTCTGCAGACCTGAGGCTCATCATGAGATTCATCTTTTCCTTTGGGGCGGAAGCCCTTTTTGCCGATGCTTTGGCATAAAGTGTCCCGTAAGGTATCCTCCTGCTGTCTGCAGCCGTTGCGGCCGGGACTGCCTGCCCTACACGGATGCCGCTGCTTAGTTTTTCCCCATCCGGGGAGTAGAAGGCATAGCAGTACCATCCGTTTTCGTCCTGGATGATTGCACATCCGTCCTCTGTGGTCAGAATCTTCATGAATTCGTCCCCTCTGAGGATGGCATTGAATGTGCTGCCGTCTGGCTGTTTCAGTACCGGCCTTGTCACTCTTGCCGGGCTTGCCATGGCGGCGGCCTGTATCAGAAAAATGGCCGAGATAAACGCTATGAAGTACCGTGTCCGCATAAATTTCTTTATTCCTTCTCCCTTTTATATATTTGCAGTCACATTCTGCATAGTTACGATTTTTTTATGAGACGGACAATTTTTTTAACCATTTTACCGCTACTTTGCAGTACTGTGTTTTCTTATGCGCAAGATGATATTGTTGAAGCGCTTAACAGATATGGGACACTGGACGCATGGAGCGTGAGGGCAGTGAAAGAGTCTGCCATTATCGGAGGAAAGGTCAAGTATCTCTATGAGTTTTTCGGGGACAGGGATACAGTCGAGACACGTGAGCCGTATGCCGCCCCCGAGGGCTATTACTGGAGGACGAACAATATCCTTGCGGTAGTCATGGGGGTGACCAAGACCAACAATACTGTCTTTCCGGAAAAAAGAGGGGACGGTTATTGTGCCCGTATTGAGACTCACATCGAGTCTGTGAAAGCCTTTGGAATAGTGAATATGGATGTTACCTGTCAGGGTGCATTTATCCTCGGTGCATTGACGGAACCTATCAGCGATACAAAGGACCCCATGGCGAAAGTGCTGTATGGAGTCCCTTTCAGCGGCAGGCCGGAAGCACTTGTCTATGACTATAAGGCTGAAGTCGGCCATGAAGCCATAAGAGGCACAGGATTCTCCCGGCTCAAGCCTCTCGGCTATCCCGACTATCCCGAGGTGGCGGTTATACTCCAGAAAAGGTGGGAAGACGCGGACGGCAATATCTTTGCCCTGAGAGTAGGTACAGGATATGAGGTGATAAAGGAGAACGTGCCGGAGTGGAAGAACGGCCACAGGCTTGAGATCCATTATGGGGATATTTCAGGGGAAGATTTCTATGAAGACTATATGAGGCTGCAGCAAGGGGACGAGAAGACATTCCACGCAATTAACAGCCGTGGGGAGAATGTCATGGTGAAAGAAGTCGGCTGGGCCTCTGCCGATGAGACGCCGGACTGCATGATAATAAAATTTCTTTCAAGTTGCGGACAGGCTTTTTATGGCGGAGTAGGGAATACGCTGTGGATAGACAATATCAGGCTTGTGATGCCGGAACAGTAGGCCGCAGCCGCTGGATCATAGAGGGCTGGGCAAGGAAAAAGGGACCGGAAACTGCTGAGTAAACCGACCCCTGAACGTGTACTAAAACCTAAACCTGCCATAAAGATGCGATAACGGTAGAAAATGTTGCATCATAATGAAAAAAGATGAGAGACCGGCAGCCCCCGGTCTCTCATCTTTTCGGTCAGGCAGATGCCCGCCGGTTTTC
>JADILX010000018.1 GCA_017695025.1 Candidatus Cryptobacteroides excrementavium | reverse complement strand
AACATCAATATCTGCAAGACAAAGAAACTTACCAACATGAGGGCATCCGGAAGCGACGACAAAGTGATGCTTCCGCCTCCGATAAAGTTCTCTCTTGAAGAGGCCCTGGAATATATCCAGGAGGACGAACTTGTTGAGGTTACGCCGAAGTCTATGAGAATCAGGAAGATAATTCTTGATGAAATAGAACGTAAAAGAAAAAGTGGCAATATGGATTGATAATCCAAAACTTTTTTATACCTTTGCAGGCTCAAATCTGTTTATGGGTTATGGAGAATCAGGAGTTTTTGATACCTTTAAATGGATTGGCTCCGGGAAAGACGATTTTCCGATGGAAAGCCGACAGGATGTTCTTTGAAGGCTTCGGCAATGCCGGGATACTTGATGCGGATCTTGTGGCGGAGGCTGTGGTGGAAAAGGCGGGAAGGAAGACGGATGTTGACTGCTCCGTATCAGGGACGGTGACTGTCCAGTGCGACAGATGCATGGATGATCTGGTGCTTCCGGTGGATACCGGTATCAGTCTTGCAGTCAGGTACGGTCAGGAGACGGGAGAGGATGAGGCGGACGGACGTGAGACTGTCCATGTACAGGCCGGTGAACATGTCCTTGACATGAGGCAGGTGATATATGATTATGTATGCCTGTCCTTGCCGATGCAGAAGTTCCATGAGGAAGGCGGATGCAATCCTGATGCACTTGCGGTCCTTCGTGGCGGAATATCGCTTCACGGCCAGGAAGAACCGGCCAGCCCGTTCGCGGCATTGGGCGGACTTTTTGCCGGAAAGGCTGAAGACAAAGAATAATGTTGATAATTAATTAAATTGATATAAACAATGGCACATCCGAAACACAGGGTCTCAAAACAGAGAAGAGACAAGAGAAGAACTCATGACAAGGCTGTGGTTCCTACATTGGCGACATGCTCAAACTGCGGTGCAACCGTTATGTATCATAGGGTATGTCCTGAGTGCGGATACTACAGAGGCCGTCAGATTATCCAGAAGAGTGCCGAGTAGGTTCTGCTTCTGAGCATGGCCCCGTAGTTCAACGGATAGAATGGAAGTTTCCTAAACTTTAGATAGCAGTTCGATTCTGCTCGGGGCTACATGATGGGAGAGAGGTGACTCAAAGTTGAAAGTCATCTCTCTTTTTTTGTTTTTCTGTGAGGCCCATCCGGCTTCTCTGCCGGATATTAACCCCGAAGGCGTGGCCGGCATTTATTTTTCTATATAAAACCCTGTAATCCGTGGCCTTTGCTTTTATTTGCCATTAAAATGAATTAAATTTGCAGGATATAAAAATTTCTGATATGAAAAAAGTGATAGCGACAACAGATGCTCCAAAGGCCGTGGGCCCTTATTCTCAGGCTATAGAGGTGAACGGGACTCTTTATATATCGGGACAGATTCCTGTCAATCCGGCAGACGGATCCGTTCCGGAGTCTATTGAGGAGCAGTCAAGACAGGCCCTTAAAAATGTCGGGGCTATTCTTGCCGCTGCCGGTCTGGCATATGGCGATGTTGTGAAGACCACAGTCCTTCTTGCGGACATAGCCGACTTTGCGGCCATGAATGCCGTATATGCGGAGTTCTTTACTTCTGACAAGCCTGCAAGGGCATGCTTCCAGGTCGCTGCGCTTCCTATGGGAGTCAAAGTCGAGGTGGAGGCAATAGCGGTCAGGTAAAGACATCTTTACAGGACGGACATGAGCAAGAAAAATATTCTGATCTGCATATCGGTGATAGTCATACTGCTTGCTGGTGTGGCCATCGCTGTTTCCTCGCTTTATTCCGGCGTCGGGGCTGACGGGAAGGACAGTCTTGACGACTCAAGGTATGACCTGTTTCACGCTGTCCCGTCTGATGCAGTGGCGGTACTGGGATTCAGTGACCTTGAAGAGATGGTCGGCATGCTTTCCCGGGAGCGGCACCCGCTGGCTCCGTTTGTCATGTCCGGCCCTGAGGCATTTCCGGACTTTCTCTCCATGCTCTCTTCTTCAGACAGGATGCCTGGAGCGAAATCCAGGACAGCCTTATCTCTGCATTACAACGGAGCTTTCATGCCGCTTCTTGTCATAGATGCGGGGAAATCCGGGGAAGAAATGCCTGAGAATGCCTCTGCCCTTATGGCAATGGCTGCAGATGCGGGGCTGTATGCTGACTATGTGGACTGTTCAGCGATAGTGTCGAGAGATTCCGGTCTGTACAGGAGGGGAATAGTCCTCGTCTCTACTTCTGACATGACAGTCAAGTCTGCACGCAGGCATCTTTCCAGAAACATCTCGGTTGCAGATTCCGACGGGTTCGCGGAGGCGGCGTCGGCTGTTGACGGACAGACTCTGCTTTTTGTGTCTGCCGGCGGGATGGACAAGATTTTCCAGTCCGTATTTTCCGGGAAATACCGGAAATATTCCGGATTTTTTTCTGATGTAGCGGACTGGGTGGCCTTTTCCGTATATTCGGCAGACGGGTCCCACGTCTATCTCAAGGGAGTCCCGTCTTTTCTGGACGGAGTCGAGGATTTCATGACGGTGTTCAGTTCTCTTCCTGCATCTGACTGCAGGGTGTCCCGGATGCTTCCGTCTTATGCGTTGTTTGCCGCATCGGTGCCGATGGGCGACTGTTCAGCATACATTGATGCACATGACCGTTTCGTGGATACACGTTCGAGTGCAGCCAGGCTTGAGTCGAAGAGAAGGGCTCTTGGCAAGGCGGCCGGGATGGCTCCTGAAGACTGGGCCTCCAGGCTTTCAATACAGGAGGCGGCCGTAGTTTCTTTCTATGCCGGTTCTGCCATCGAGCAGGCAGTATTGCTCAGAGCAGGGGCCAAGGATGCCCTGTCCATGCTTCTGGACGGGGAAGACGCCGTAAACATGAAGAATTACAGGCCTCAGATACATCCCTATGCTTATTCCGGTTTTGCTGCATCCCTTTTCGGGACTCTGTTCAGCATCAAGGATGAGAGCTTTTTTACTTACATCGACGGATGGATCATCTCTGGCAGCGAGGCTGCTGTAAATGAATATGTCTCAGGGCGGGCACTGGAGAATACTCTCATGGAATATATGTCGGATGCCGGCCTGCCTGACCGTATGTCTGGCAAGGAAATGTCGTTTGCCTCATATTTTTCCGTGACGGAAAGCGCTGATGCTGCCGGAGCCATATTTTCAAAGGATTTTGCAGCGTCCCTCTCTGCTTCTGCCGAAGGTATCACCTATGAACCTGTGACATTGTCTGTCAGCATGGTGAAATCTATGCCTGAGATATCTGTCGAGATAGACAGGGTGAGCGTGCGCAAGAGCAAGCCTCCGGTATTTGAAAGGGATACTCTTGTGGAGGTGTCCAAAGGCCCGTTCCGGGTGAAGAATTCAGGTACGGGACGTATGAACCTGTTCTACCAGCAGGACAACCTGTATCTCTGTCTTCAGGAAGAGTCAGGGAAAGGCATCTGGGGCGCCCCGTTCAGCGCACCTATATGCGGCAGGGCAGGCACTGTGGACTATTTTGCCAACGGCAAACTCCAGATACTGTTTGCCTCCGGTTCAAAACTCTATCTGATAGACAGGCTCGGACGGTTTGTCAGCCCGTTCCCGGTTGACCTCGGGAAAGAGATTCTGCTCGGGCCTGACATATATGATTTCAATGGTGCCCGACGCTATAATGTCATGGTTCTGCATACTGACAATACCATAGACATGTACAACCTGCAGGGAAGGAAGCCTCAGCAGTGGAAAGGGATTACTGCCCGCGAGACCATAAAAGGCCTTCCGGAACCAGTTAAGGTCGGAGGAAAGACCTTCTGGGTGGTACGGACTTCTCTCCAGACACTCATCTTCCCGTTCTATGGAGGCGAACCGCTTACAGCCGGAACAGGGGACAGGATGATAAGGACTGACAGCAAGATAGTGCCCGGACAGGGAAATACCGTCACTGCCGTATGCTATGACGGGAAAGAGCACCAGTTCAAACTTTAATGACATAAGACATACACAGATATGATATGCCGGAAATTGTCTGGCGAAAGGATTTTTAACTAGAAAAACATTTATGGGATTTGAATCTGTAAATAAACTTTACGAGAAAAGTTTCAGGGACAATTGGGACAGGCCAGCCCTGTCCAACTATCAGGGCGTGACGCTTCACTACAGGGACGTTGCCAGGAGAATCGCCAAGATGCACATCATGTATGAAAAGTGCGGCCTTGTAAAAGGCGACAAGGTGGCGATATGCTCACGTAACCAGGCCAACTGGGGGGTAGCCTTTATTTCGGCCCTTACCTATGGTGCGGTGCCCGTGCCAATCCTGCATGAATTTAAGCCGGGAAACATACATCACCTTGTAAACCATTCCGAGGCGAAGATACTTTTTGTGGATGATGTGGTCTGGGAAGGGCTTTCGGAAAACGAGATGCCGACTCTTCAGGCAGTCGTGCAGATCAATACATTCCATCTGCTCTATGCAAAAACCGCCCTCATAACCGAGGTAAGGGAGCATCTCAATGAACTTTTCGGGAAGAAGTACCCTATGAATTTCACCCCGGAGAGCATCTGCTATTATGAGGACAAGCCGGATGAACTTGCCCTTATCAACTATACTTCCGGGACTTCCGGGTTTTCAAAAGGGGTGATGATCCCATACAGGGCACTGTGGTCGAACATATTTTTTGCAAAGAAAGTGCTCCCTATGGTGAACGAGACTGCCAATGTGGTGGCAATGCTTCCTTCAGCCCATATGTACGGGATGATGTTCGAGGTGCTTTTCGAACTTTCTGTGGGTACCCATGTGCATTTTCTTACCAGGGTGCCGAGCCCGAAAATCATTATGCAGGCACTTTCTGAAGTGAAGCCGACTATCGTCATTGCAGTTCCGCTCATCATCGAGAAAGTGTATAAGAGCAAGTTGAAGCCTGTGCTGGAAAAGAACGGGATAAAGTTTCTCATGAAACTTCCGGTGCTTGACCACATGGTCATGAAAAAGATAAGGAACGAACTCGTGTCGGCGTTCGGCGGGCAGTTTGAAGAAGTCATCATAGGCGGGGCTGCATTCAACAAGGAGGTAGAGTCATTCTTCAAGAAGATAGGCTTCCCGTTCACTGTGGGATATGGCATGACGGAATGTGCACCTATCATCTCCTACGATGACTGGAAGACGGCAAGGCTTTATTCCTGCGGGAAGGTGGCTCCTAACATGGAGATACGTATTGATTCTCCGGATCCCGAGAATGTGCCTGGAGAGGTGCTCGTGAAGGGAATGAATGTCTTCCTCGGGTACTATAAGAACGAGGAGGCTACTGCCGCAGCATTTACAAAGGACGGCTGGTTCAGGACGGGGGACATGGGCGTGATGGACAAAGACGGTTACCTTTATCTCCGCGGGCGTTCAAAATGTATGATTCTCGGCCCTTCAGGGCAGAATATCTATCCAGAGGAGATAGAGTCCGTGCTCAATAACATGCCGTATGTAGTGGATTCGCTTGTGATAGAGGACAAGGGTGCCCTGACAGCCCTGATATATCCGGATTTCCATCAGGGCGAGATGGACGGCCTCTCTGCCGAAGATCTGAAGAAGCATCTTGACGCATCCCTTGCTGAAGCCAACCAGGAACTCCCGAACTATGCAAGAATCAAGAGCATAGAGATAATGCCGGAAGATTTCGAGCGGACTCCTAAGCGAAGCATTAAACGATATCTTTATCAGAGAAATTCATAATGCAGAAATTTGACAGAAGTTATATAGAGATGGCTTCAGTATGGGCCAACAACTCATACTGCAAGCGCAGGAAAGTCGGGGCGCTTATCGTCAAGGACAACATGATCATTTCGGACGGGTACAACGGTACTCCGTCCGGCTTTGAAAATGTCTGTGAAGACGAGAACGGGGTTACAAAGCCATATGTGCTGCATGCCGAGGCAAATGCCATCACCAAGGTGGCCAAGTCAGGCAACAGCAGCCTGAATGCCACCCTGTATGTCACGGCTGCCCCATGTCTTGAATGTTCAAAACTCATTATACAGGCGGGGATAAGAAGAGTGGTGTACAGGGATGAATATCGCCTGACGGACGGCATCGACCTGCTCAGGACGGCGGGCATCGAAGTTGAAAAAGTTGATTGATGGAATGAAAAAGGAAACACTTGCAATAGCGGTATTCGGAGTTGTCATAGGTGTCCTCCTGTCGATGACAGTATATTCGGTAACCGGCAGCAGCAGAAAGTTCGACGGCGATTATGACAGGTGGCGGAAACTGAATCTCATACTTGAGCAGATTCAGGAAAACTATGTAGATACCCTTGATATGGAGAAGATGACAGATGCTGCCGTTGTGGCTGCATTGTCCGAACTCGATCCGCATTCCGTATATCTTCCTCCGGTGGATCTTGAGGCCTCCGAGACTGAACTTGCAGGTAATTTCGACGGTATAGGCATCCAGTTCAATGTCCCCAACGACACTGCCATTGTATTGAATGTGATTCCAGGAGGCCCGTCTGAAAAGGCCGGCCTTATGCAGGGGGACAGGATACTCAAGGTAGATGACAGGGTGATAGCCGGCAGCCGTACTCCACAGGATACGATGGTCGGCCTGATGAAAGGCCCGTCCGGGACAAAAGTGCTTATCACTGTCAACAGGGACGGGACACAGATCCCGTTTGAAATCACAAGAGGCCGGATTCCTGTGCATTGTGTAGATGCTGCATTCATGATAAATGATACGACAGGCTATATCAGGCTTTCGAAATTTACAAGGACTACATTCAGGGAATTCTCCGAGGCTAAAGACAGGCTGCTTTCAGAAGGGATGACAAGGCTCATCTTCGACTTGAGAGGCAATACCGGAGGATATTTTGACCAGGCCTTGCTCCTGTGCAACGAGTTTCTCGAGAAAGGCGCTCCGATTGTATATATGGAGGGGCTTCACAGAAAAAGGCAGGATTTTGAGGCTGACGGCAAAGGCACATTGAAGGAGATCGGAATTTCAGTACTGACTGATGAGTCGACGGCCTCTTCAAGCGAGATCTTTTCCGGTGCCATCCAGGACAACGACAGGGGAGTCATTGTCGGACGGCGTACATTCGGGAAGGGGCTTGTCCAGGAGCCTGTCAATTTTACTGACGGTTCAGGCATAAGGCTTACAGTAGCGCGTTTCTATACACCGTCCGGCAGGTGCATCCAGAAACCTTATACTGATGACTATGCCTATGACATTTATGAAAGGTACGCCCATGGGGAATTGACTGATGCCGACAGCATGAAGGTTGACCGGAGTGTGGAATACCATACGGCCGGAGGAAGGGCTGTATACGGCGGAGGCGGGATTATTCCTGACCTGTTTGTCCCGATGGATACTACCCGGGCTACGGATTTCTTCCTCAAGTGCAACCGCAAGGCAACCCAGATGCGGTTTGCTTCAGCGATGTTTGACAGCCACAAGGCCGTATTGTCCCGGATAGATGATTTCGGCTCCCTCAAGGGCTATCTCGACTCGCTTGATCTCGGCGGACGTTTTCTTGAGTATGCTGCAGATGTGGACGGGATTATCCCTGGAAAAGGAGAATGGGAGAAGACTGAAGAATATCTCCTTCCTCAGTTGTATGCCCTTGTCGGAAGATATTCAAAACTTGACGACGAGGCGTTCTACAGGTTCTACATCACGATCGACGAGACCATAAAGGCCGCTCTCAATGCTCCGGATACTGTACGGCTTGACGGCATTGACCAGGAAAATAGCCCGGCATGATTGCGGGCTCCCTGTTTTAATACAGCGGACGTCTTTTTCCAGACGGGGTGTGCAGCCCCGCTTAACTGCCCTGTGCGAGGAAACGGTAGACTATCTCGCCCGTCTGTCTGAGCGGGGCCTTGGGGTCTGCAGAGAATCTTGACAGTCTGGCTGCGCGGACAGCATAGTTCCTGAGGCATTCATCCTGCGAGGATATGTCATCCATTACTTTGGCATTGGTGACACGGCCGGAGTTGTCCACGGTGATGATCACCGTCACCTCTCCTCCTCCCATACACCTGTATGCCGGTATTTTGAGTGTGCTTGCCTTGCGCCCGTCAAGAGAATAGGATACAACCGAAGGCCCTTTATATGTCTTCCTGGCATGGTCCTCTTCCATGTCCTGCACCTCTGCAAGGTCTACCGCCTCGTCCCTCATGTCTTCAAGGGCCACGTCCTGTCTGTATCCGCTAAGATCTTCCTGAAGCCTTGCCGCATCAGCATAAAGTTTCTCGGCATCTGTGTTTCTGTCGTCTTCAAGGGAGGAAGACGCATCTACGGCAATGTTTCTGATTTGCCCGTCTTGCTCTGCCGGAAGGTCGACATCTCCTTCTGACAGCAGCCTGTCGAGTCTCCTGCTGATTTCCTCCCGGAATGCGTCTTCCTGCATCTGCTTTTCTATGGCTTCCTGTCTGGAAAAGTCGAGCAGATATGAGGATTCCCCGGTGATAGCGGAACTTATCGAGCCTGCAAGCAGGACAATGATCACTGCAAGATGGAAAATCACCGTTACGTACAGCCCGGCCTTGTCTTCTTTTGGCAGTCTGGCCCCTATTTTACGCAGTATAGGCCCTGCAATGTCTGCCGTTTTGCGGCATGCATGTGAGCATATGGCCGCAATGCTTCTCAGCATCCGGCTTTCCCTGACTTTTACCCATATGCGTCTGACGGTTTCCCGGGCATTCATTTTTTCTGTTTCAAGGCCTTTTCTATAGTTGCAGCGATGACTTCTATTGCCACTTTATTGTGTCCTCCCTGCGGGATGATTATGTCAGCGTATCTTTTGCTTGGTTCGATGAACTGGAGATACATCGGTTTTACGACACGGCTGTACCTTTCCATGACTGCAGCCATATCTCTTCCACGTTCTCTGATGTCACGGGTCATGACACGCATCAGCCTGTCGTCATCGTCAGCATCCACAAATATCTTTATGTCCATCTGCTGGCGCAGTTCTGCGCATGTGAAGATGAGGATACCTTCGATGATGATGACTTCGGCAGGAGTGACAGTGATGGTCTCGGTCTTTGACCGGGAGCATGTAAGATAGGAATATACTGGCTGCTCTATCGTCTTTCCCTCCTTGAGTTGCTGCAACTGGCTTACAAGCAGGGGGAAATCTATCGAGTCCGGGTGGTCAAAGTTGACTTTCTGCCTTTCTTCGAGCGGAAGCCAGCTCGAGTCCTTGTAATATGAGTCCTGGGGCAGTACAACGACTTTCTCATTGAGCTGTTCAGTAAGGGCTCTGACCACTGTGGTCTTTCCGGAGCCGGAGCCGCCGGCTATTCCTATCACCATCATTTTTCAGGGGGTTAGAAGTCGTTTCGTATCAGAATTCTGCGTTTTTCGGTGTCCTTGGGAACGGGATTACATCGCGTATGTTGCCCATCCCTGTCACGAAAAGCAGCAGGCGTTCAAATCCGAGTCCGAACCCGCTGTGCGGAGCCGAACCGAACCGTCTCGTGTCAAGATACCATTCAAGGGTCTCGTGCTTCATTCCGAGTTCATTGATTCTTGCCTCAAGTTTTTCAAGGGAAGACTCCCTTTCAGAGCCCCCGATGATCTCCCCGATTTTAGGGAAGAGCACATCCATGCCCCTGACTGTCTTGCCGTCGTCATTCTGCTTCATATAGAATGCCTTGATATCTTTCGGGTAGTCAGTCATGATGACAGGGCGCTTGAAGTGCTTTTCTACAAGGTATCTTTCATGTTCGCTCTGCAGGTCTACCCCCCAACTTACCGGGAATTCGAATTTTTCTCCGGATGCCTCAAGTATCTTGATGCCTTCTGTGTATCCAAGACGTACGAATTCAGTGTTTACAACGCTTTCCAGTCTTGCTATAAGTTCTTTGTCGAACATGTCGTTGAGGAACTTCAGGTCATCTGCGCAGTTCTCGAGGGCATATCTTACAAGATACTTGATGAAGTCCTCGGCGAGTTCCATATTGTCTTCAATCTCGTAGAATGCCATTTCCGGCTCTATCATCCAGAATTCTGCGAGATGTCTCGGTGTGTTGGAGTTTTCCGCCCTGAATGTCGGGCCGAATGTATATATCTCCCCAAGGGCCATCGCACCGAGTTCCCCTTCAAGTTGTCCGCTTACGGTGAGACTTGTCTGTTTCCCGAAAAAGTCCTGGCTGTAGTCGATGCTCCCGTCTTCCTTGCGAGGCGGATTGTTGAGGTCGAGTGTTGTCACCTGGAACATTTCTCCTGCCCCCTCGCAGTCCGATGCTGTGATAAGAGGAGTATGCAGGTAGACAAATCCTTTGTCGTTGAAATACTTGTGTATGGCAAAGGCCATGGCATGGCGTATCCTCAAGATGGCTCCGAACGTGTTTGTCCTCGGCCTGAGATGCGCTATCGTCCTGAGAAATTCAAGTGTATGGCCTTTTTTCTGGAGCGGATATACTGCAGGGTCTGCCTCTCCGTATATCGTGAGTTCCTTTGCCTGTATCTCGACAGCCTGTCCGCTTCCGAGTGACTCCACGAGAAGGCCTTTTACGCAGATACATGCTCCTGTGGTAATGCGTTTCAGCAGTTCATCTTCAAATGATGCCGTGTCCACCACTACCTGTATGCTGTTGATTGTAGAACCATCGTTAAGGGCGATGAAAGAAACGTTCTTGTTCCCTCTTTTTGTCCTCACCCAGCCTTTCGCTGTTACTTCCTGTCCCGGCCTGCTCTGCAGAAGTTCCTTTACCTTGGTTCTCTTTGTCCTTTCCATTCTACTGTGTTTTAGATGTTTCAGTCTATGTAAAGCATTCAGCCTGCAAAGTTACTTTTTTTTCTCGTATCTCGTTCCCTTAAACTGAAATAAAAGAGGGTGAGTCTTCTGACCCACCCTCTTTTATATAGAGTGCCTTTTGAATTAGTCTTTCGCCGGCTTTCTTGCTGCGTACATGATTTTCAGTGCCGAGCATCTTCTCAACTCCTGCTTGATATCAGTGATGATACCCATTCTCACGTTTTCGTCAGCCTTGATGGAAACTGTCATGAACTGCCTGTCTGCCTCGCTCTTTGACTCTCTTTCAGTTGCGATGAAGTCACGGATGTCATCGATACTTCTGAACGAGTCGTTGAGCTGGATGCGGGCATCGTTTCCGAATTGAGCCTGCAGATGCTGAACCGGTGGGCCTACGTTGATGTAAGCAGCGAGATCCTTCCTTTCAAGTTTGGCTGCCTGAGAAGCCTCCGGCAGTTTTACCATGACCTTGTTTTCAGTCTCTCTCAACTGGGTTGTCACCATGAAGAAAAACAGCAACATGAAGACAATGTCGGACATAGACGCAGTGGTCAGTCCCGGAACATCTTTCTTTCCGCTTCTTCCGAATTTTGCCATTTTAACCTCCTCTACTTTTTGCTTACATCCTTAGGCTCGGCCTCAGATATGTTCTGCGGTACAGCCTCTCTTACAATCTTCTGTCTGTCCTCATCAAGACTCAGGTACGGTTTCCCGTAGTGTGCCTTTGCAAAGTCGTCGCGGAGTTCATCGATTGCCTTCACGATCTCGTTCTGAGCGGCGATATACGCCTGATAACTTGTACCGCGGTCGTTCTGGAGAGAGATGACTCCCTTTGACACTTCGCACTGCCCGAACCCTTCAATATTCTTCATTTCCTTTTCCGGAAGTTTCGGATCATTGTTCGGGTTGACGAGGAATTCCTTGATCTTGTATTTCAATAGACTTACATCAATAGGCTCATTCCCAGCCATAAGTCTGTCAGCAGAGTTGATCTTCACTGTAATTATGTTACGGCGGTTGATCTGCTGATTCTGGACTTTCTGGTTTTCATCCGGCATAGGCGGCAGACGACGCTGCAACCCCGAATTCTGCTCCATGTTGGATGTCATAAGGAAGAAGGACAGCAACAGGAACGCTATATCGGCCGTTGAACTTGAATTAATCTCTGGTAATTTCTTTGCCATATTGATACAGTGTTATTTGCTGTTACGATACGCAGTGAAACATGCTCCGAATATGATTGCGAGGACTGCTCCGCCGCAAGCGATATAGGCAAGGTTCAGTATCGTATCCGTCATTTTCAGTGTATTTGCGTCAGGCTGGGTGCCGATGTATCCCACAAGTTCGTCACCGCTTGCGAGGAAGTAGGCAACACCCACTACTATTGCACAGCCTACAAGAGCGAGAAGCATCTTGACAAGGCTCTTGGGATTATTGATGATGGCGATGATGAAGCCCATGAGGACTGCGATTGCAATCCCGGCAATCACCATGATGTATCCCCATCTGAGAAGGGCATCTACAGACGCACTGTTGAAGTCTGCGACGAATCCCCATACTCCGATGGCAATACCGATTACCATCAATACCCAAAGTACTATTTTTACTATTTTAGAGTATCCCATTTCAGTGAATTATTTTTTCTCCTGATATTTTGTCAGCATGTCTACAAGTGTGATTGAAGTGTCTTCCATTTCAATGGAGATGGCATCAATCCTTGATACGATGTAGTTGTAGAAAATCTGGAGGATGATGGCCACGATAAGACCGCCGACTGTAGTGATCAAGGCAACCTTCATACCACCGGCCACAACGTTAGGAGAAATATCACCGGCAACCTGGATGGCATCGAATGCCTGCACCATACCAACGACTGTTCCGAGGAATCCGAGAGAAGGTCCTACAGAGATGAAGAGGCCGATCCATGAAAGCCCGTTCTCCATGAGGCTCATCTGTACAGAACCATAGGATACGATAGTCTTCTCAACGACTTCTACACCCTGGTCAGCACGGAGAAGACCCTGATAGAAGATGCTTGCGACTGGTCCGCGTGTGTTGCGGCATACTTCCTTAGCTGCTTCAAGTCCGCCATTGTTGAGTGCTTCTTCGATTTTGGCAAGGAGTTTCTTGGTGTTGGTCTTTGAAAGGCTGAGGTAGATAATCCTCTCGATGCAGACTGCAAGACCAAGGATAAGACACAGGACGATCAGGGACATGAAGCCAGGGCCTCCGTCGATGAACTGTGTCTTGAGCTGCTGGTGGAGAGGAACGTCCTGCTGTGTTGCAGCGACGAGGTCAGCAAGTGAACCGGCCTCACCTGCAGCCGGAGCAGCAGCCTCTGTTGCAGTAGTGTCTTCAGCGGCAGCCTGGTCCTGTGCTGCTGCATACTGTGCAGTAAAGGCCATTACGCCGATAACTGCCAAAAACATGAAAATTTTTTTCATAATTGTTTTTGTGTGTTTAATTAATAATGTATTAAATTGTTATACTCATCAATGAACTTGATTTCAGTGTCTTTCCGCTCTAAAACCGGTGCAATTTAGCAATTAATTTTCATATGGCAATAATTATTTTGATATTTCTCCCCGCAGGTTGCAGTCAAGCATTTCCCTTGCCTCTTCATTGTCCCGTGTTTCACCGAGCAGGAAGAACAGTTTGGCCAGTGCGCTTTCGGTGGTGCTGTCGTAACCGCTTGACACACCGGCATCCTGAAGTATTTTCCCGTTGGCGTAGATGTTCATGTCCACCGAGCCTGCAAGGCATTGGGTGACATTCAGCAATATTTTCCCCATTCCGGCGGCACGCCGTATCATGTCTATGAACCATGGTCTGGACGGGGCGTTCCCGGAGCCGTAGGTCTCGAGAATCACTGCCCGGGTCCCTTCCCCGCAGAGGATGTCGCTGACGACCTGTGGGGTTATGCCTGGATGTATCTTCAGTATGGACACCCTTGTGTCAAGGTTCAGATGCAGTCTCGGTTTTCCGTCCCAGCAGGCCGGCTTACGGATGAGGGCGTCATTGTATTTTATCTGGATGCCAGCCTCGGCAAGTGGCGGGAGGTTCTCCGAGCGGAATGCCCGGAAATTGTCGGCATTGACTTTTGTCGTCCTGTTGCCCCTCATGAGCATGTTGTCAAAGCAGATGCACACTTCCGGCACTCTTGCGTGTCCGTCAGCATCTTTCTCGGCCGCTATCTCCACTGCCGATATGAGATTTTCCTTCCCGTCTGTGCGCGGCATCCCTATCGGAAGCTGGCTTCCGGTGAATATTACCGGTTTGGTGAGCCCTTCGAGCATGAAACTGAGGGCAGAGGCGGAGTATGACATAGTGTCTGTCCCGTGCAATACTACAAAACCGTCATATTCATCATATTTTTCATGGATGAGCGATGCTATTGCCTGCCACAAGGACGGCTCCATGTCGGAGGAGTCGATTATCGGGTCAAACGAGAAAGAGTCGATCCTGTAGGCGAACTTGCCGAGTTCGGGGACTTCCTCGAGAATCTGCCCGAAATTGAACGGCTTCAGTGTCATGTCTGCCGGATCCTGTTTCATCCCTATGGTGCCTCCTGTGTATATCATGAGCAGGGAGGCCTTTGTCTTTGTGTTCCCGTTCATCAGATGGATGTGTTAAAGACGTGTGTCGAGTGTATTATATTCCGAAAAGTGCTCTGGCATTGGCGGTCGTGGCTGCTGCTGTCTCTTCGGACGTGATCCCTTTCAGCATGGCCAGTTTCTCCGCAATGTACGGTATGTAACTGCTTTCATTCCTTGAGCCCCGTTTCGGGACAGGGGTGAGGTACGGCGAGTCTGTCTCAAGCAATATCCTGTCTGTAGGGATATCCCGGACTGTCTCTGCTATAGAGGCGTTCCTGTATGTGAGTACCCCGCCTATCCCCACATACCAGTCTCCGTATTTCTGCAGTGCGCGGAAAGTCTCGATGCTGCCGCTGAATGCATGGAACACTCCGCGTAGCCCCATGTGCCGGTATTCGTCAAGTATCCTGAGTATGAGGTCTGTGGAGTTGCGGGAGTGGATTATGACGGGAAGCCCTTTGCTGCATGCCAGTTGTAATTGCGTCCTGAATGCCTCTTCCTGTTCCCTGACAAACTCTTTTGACCAGTAGCAGTCCATCCCGATCTCGCCGATGGCATATACCGTCTTTCCGGAATACTGCATCATTTTCCCGTATTCCGTCTCCCAGTCTTTGCCGACGGATGTCGGATGGAGCCCGAGGCAGGGGAAGACCGTGCCGGGATGCCTGTCCGCAAGCGTGAACATGGCTTCGCGGGATGTGCTGTCAATGTCCGGGAACACGAGTCTTGTGACCCCCGCGGATACGGCTCTTTCTATGGCCTTGTCCTCTTCTCCCGCGAAGGCCTCGTCGTACATGTGCGTATGAGTGTCGATGAATTCTGTCATATGTGGTTCATCATTATATTGTCCGGTATCCTCTTGTATTTGCCATATGGCTATCCCTTATGGCGGAATGCAGGCGGGATGTCCATCCTGATTCTCCGGGATGCAGGGTACAGGTTGTTGCATCTTGTCCCTATATTCTTTATCAGACCGAGCGGCATCCCCCTGTAGCATATCTTTATGAAGCCTTTGTCCGGACACGGGGGATTGATCTGGTCCCTGTGCAGGTAGGCCAGCGCTGTTTCAAGGTCTGCCTCAATGGACGGGAATGCCTTCGGTGAAAGTATGGTGGAGAGCGCCAGATCGGATGCCGGGACAAAATCTTTCCCTTTGACAGTGCCGGCATTGCATCCTGCGCACAGGACATTTACGAAGGACGATATGCGGGAAACGTCATTTGCGACAACTTCCGGAACGGCTTCGATGCGGCCTCCCTTGTCTGCCAGCCTTACTTCTTCGGTGAAGAGCCCTGCGGGGATCTGCCTTATGGCCTGGCTTTCCCCTTTCGCTGATCTTCTTCCTGCGCTGCTGCGCTTCGAGGCTGTATCTTTCTCCTGACGGCCGGCACCGGTGATTTTAGTCACTGCGCTGCAATACTGCCCTTCCCCTTTTACAAGCCCGGGGACAAGCAGAAACCCGTATTCAGTCTTCAGCACGCCGTGGCAGGTCCCGGTGTCTTCACCGGCCGGAATTGCAGGGGACGCGCCGAGGGTGTCGCAGATCCATTTTATATTGAGGTCGTTTTCGTATCTGTTGAAGGTACATGTGGAATATATCAGGGTCCCACCTTCTGCGAGGGCGTCCCAGACATCGGCGATTATCCTCCGCTGTCTGGCCTGGCACAGGCTGACTGCCGCTTCTGACCATTGTGCGAGAGCATCGGGGTCTTTTCTGAACATGCCTTCCCCGGAGCATGGCACATCGGCGAGGATTATGTCAAACATTCCCTGCATCGCACCCCACCTGCCCGGGTCTGACGATGCTGCCAATACATTCGGGTCTCCCCACGCAGCCAGATTGTCGGCAAGTGTCCCGGCCCTCTGCCTCATCACCTCGTTGGCTGCGAGCAGGAACCTGTTCCCGGTCATGAGCCGGAGTGATGCCGCCAGGTCAGTAGTTTTCCCTCCCGGGGCGGCGCACAGGTCAAGTACCCTCACCGGCCTGTCCTGATGTATGTATTTCTCTGCGATGCGGCGGAATATGTGTCCGGTGAACATGGACGAGGAGTCCTGCACATAGTATCCCCCGGCATGGAAATACGGGTCAAGCGTGAACGCCGGACGTTCTTCGAGCATGAGTCCGTATCTGCTCCATGGGACATCTTGTGTCCGGCATCCGAAACCTGCCCCGGGCTTTGACGGGTTCAGGCGCACCGACACTGACGGGGGCTGCTCAAAGGCAGAAAAAGCGATAAGGGCATTTTCATGTCCTATCGCTTCTTCAAGATACTTCCCGAAACTCTTGTCAAAAATCATGTAGATTGCCTGTCAATTGAATCTGCCTGTTTCCGATGCCTTTTTGAGTATCTCGGGATCTATCCCTTCAGGCACTTTCCCTTCCGAGACGGCAGCAAGTGCATCAACTATCCTGTCAAGGGCTTCCTGAAGTTTCGAGCCGAGCATCATCTTCATCATCATGTTCAGTTCCGCGCTAAGTTCGATATGGAAGTCCGTCTTGTCCGGATCACCGCCTGCTGCATCGAAAAACATGGATATGCCGAATGAAAACGGGGCGCCGTCGTCCTTCATGCATATCTTTGAATAAGGCGTCCTCTCGGTTATCCTGACACCGACATTGAATCCCTGGACTACAGCCTTGAGCGAGTCATAGTCTGCAGTAATGTCCTTCTTCTTGTCTTCAGGCAGGAACTGGATGAAGTTGCGCATGTCCACAAACCCCATATACAGCATATATGGCGGCCTTGATACGATGGCATGCCTGCTTTTTATTACCGTCGCCATGTCAGAGTCATTTCTGTCCCCATGTCGAAGGGGAAAATCTCCATTCCTTGAGAAGTTCTATGTCAGAGTCCTTTATATACCCTGTCTCGTGTGCTACCTCGATGAGGGTGTCGTAGTTGGTAAGGGTGTAGAGTTCCACGTCTGCAACTTCGAATGCCCTTCTGGCCTGGTTGAAATTGTATGAAAAGATGGCTGTCATCCCCATTACGTCTGCTCCCGCCTTGATGAGGGCCTCAGTGGCAGACAGGCTGCTGTTTCCTGTGGATATGAGGTCTTCGACGACAACTGTCCTGGCGCCTTTGCTGATGCTTCCCTCTATCTGTGAGCCTGTCCCGTGGTCCTTCGGTTTCGGCCGGACGTAGATGAACGGCTTTTTGAGCATATGGGCTATGAGTGCCCCGTGCGCGATGGCTCCTGTAGCGACTCCCGCTATTACCTCCACATCAGGATATTTCATGTTGATGATGTCTGCCATCCATCTGCAAACGTTTTCCCTCAGTTCCGGATAGGAAAGGATTCTCCGGTTGTCGCAATAGATCGGGGAAAGCCAGCCTGATGCCCATCTGAAAGGCTCCTCCGGCCTGAGCATTACGGCCTTGATATCAAGAAGCGCCTTGGCGACTTTTCTTTCTACGGTTTCCATACTGTTCATTTTGATTCTGTATATTTCATTTCTTCTGCGTATCTTTGCGCAATTCAATCTTGCAAAGATAATAAAATATATACAGACCTCTAAGAACTGCTCTTGAAATGCACAAGATTTATCTTGAAAAACGCTGCATAATCATCTGTCTCCCTGATGAGCAGGCCCTGTCTGACCCGAATGCCGTACAGTTTGTCCCGGGTGAAAATCCGGACATACATGCCCTGACAGACATGTTCGAGAACTCAGGCTCGCTCGCAAGGATATATATGCCGGTAGAAGATGTAGAAGGGACATACAGGCGCGTGTGCTCCGAATTCGTGGAGGTCAATGCCGGAGGCGGGCTCGTGGCCAACCGCAGGGGTGACTATCTGCTGATAAACCGCAACGGGCTGTGGGATCTGCCCAAGGGGCATCAGGAACAGGGGGAAGACATAAAGACGACAGCCTTGCGGGAAGTGATGGAGGAGACAGGGGTGGAAAGCCTCGTGCCGGGAAGCCTGATATGCGTCACCGACCACTGCTACAGGAGAAACGGCCTGTGGCACCTGAAGCATACATGGTGGTTCAACATGCTCTATGACAATCCTCTTGACCTTACTCCACAGCGGGAGGAGGACATATCGAAGGCTGCATGGGTGGCAAAGTCCAGTCTCACACCCTTTCTTCTCAACACTTATCCTTCCATAGTGGAAGTCTTCAGGGAGGCCATGATCATCTGATACGGCAGGGCAAATCTTGCCAAGATACGAAAAAAATGAAGAAATGATGCTGGATGTGAAACAAATTTCCGTAAAAATCGTATAATAGACTGCATGCAAAAATTGAAGCGCAAATGAAACTTTCACAATTCCAATTCGATCTCACCAAAAACAAGATCGCATCTGAACCGCCGAGGTGGCGTGATGAATGCAAGATGATGGTTCTGGACAGAAAGACAGGGGAGATTGAACACAAGGTATTCAAGAATATAATAGACTATTTCGGAAAGGGCGATACTTTCGTTCTCAATGACACAAAGGTCTTTCCTGCCCGCCTGTACGGCAAGAAGGAGAAGACTGGTGCTGACATCGAGGTGTTTCTTCTCCGGGAACTTAACCGTGAGCAGCGTCTCTGGGACGTGATAGTTGATCCTGCAAGAAAGATAAGGATAGGCAACAAACTATACTTCGGGGAGGACGGCAGCCTTGTCGCCGAGGTGATAGACAATACTACATCCAGGGGAAGGACATTGAGGTTCCTGTATGACGGGAATTATGAAGACTTCAAGAGCACCCTTTTCAGTCTCGGTGAGACTCCTGTCCCGAAATGGGTGAAGGAACAGGTCACTCCTGAAGACGCAGAGAATTTCCAGACCATCTTTGCCGCGCATGAAGGGGCCGTATCCGCTCCTGCTGCCGGCCTGCATTTCAGCCGCGAACTTTTCAACAGGATGATTCTCAAGGATATCAACAAGGCATTCATCACCCTTCACATGGGCATAGGGCATTTCCGCTCTGTGGATGTCGAGGATCTTTCCAAGCATAAGATGGACTCCGAGAGGCTGATTATTACAGAAGAGACAGCAGACATCATCAACAGGACCAAGAGAGAGAAGCACAGGGTGCTGGCTGTCGGGGTGACTGTCATGCGCGGACTTGAGACATATGTGACAACCAATGACGAGGTCAATGCCTATGACGGGTGGACCAACAAGTTCATTTTCCCTCCGTACAGGTTTGCAGTGCCTGACGCCATAGTGTCCAATTTCCATCTTCCATGTTCGACGATGCTGATGTCGGTGGCTGCCTTCGGTGGCTATGAGAATGTAATGAAGGCCTATAATGTGGCCTTGAAGGAGGACTACAGTTTCGGTCCTTACGGCGATGCTCTCCTTATAATCTGACATGTGCCGTAGAGCCGGGGCAATACAGAAAAAGAAATTTCATATAAAAAGAGAAAAATGTGGCGGATTCAATGATGAGTCTGCCACATTTTTTATGTCGCATGTGCGGTTTAAGGTACATTTGCCTTAAAAACATCTGTGCGATATGGGAGGGAATTATGACGAGACCCTGTGCTGCTGTGCCCTTAATATGATTTTCGGGTACGAACCGAAAATATCAATTGCGCTGATCGGTACCCTTGGAAGTGCCGCAGCCGTGTTCCGTCTGGATAGAGAGGGTCTGGATGCTGTTTTCGGCCCGTATTCCCGTCACGCAGGCAAGATCTCCGGGGAGGCTCTTGATGCGGCCGGCAGGGAACTGTCGCGGGTGACGGAGGCTGGGTGCACATTTATAGGCTATACAGATGCTGCGTATCCGGCCATGCTCAAGGAATGCTGTGATGCGCCTGCAGGACTCTATGTCAGGACGGGAATGGACTGCAGTTCCATCTTGGGGGACAGGGACATGGTCTCTGTCGTGGGGACAAGGGATGTCTCATTGTATGGCCGGGAATGGACAGGGCGTCTTGTGTCCGCATTGTCCGGGGCTGCATCTCCTCCCGTGGTTGTAAGCGGCCTGGCCTACGGTGTGGACTATGCGGCCCACAGGCAGGCTCTCGACAGCGGTCTGCATACGGTTGCTGTCATGGCTACAGGTATAGATTCAGTATATCCATGGCGGCATGCTGCACTGGCGGAGGAAATTGTCAGGAACGGTGCGCTTGTTACAGATTTCCCTCTGGGGACATCTCCCGTGAAGGTCAATTTCCTTCGCCGGAACAGGATTATCGCGGGCATGGGCAGGGCGACGGTGCTGGTCGAGTCCCGTGAAAAGGGCGGGGGAATGGTGACCGCAGGTCTTGCTTCGTCATATGGCAGAGACATGTATGCCTTGCCGGGGCGTGCCGACGATGTCCGCTCGGCCGGATGCAACCTGCTTTTAAAGAACAAGATTGCCGAGCCGTTATGTTCTGCCTCTGATCTTCTGTCCGGGCTGGGCCTGAAGCCTGGAAGCAGGCCTGCCCCCCTCTCTCCGGAAGAAAGGGCAAGGAAATCATTTGAAGGAAGGGTTGACGGCAGGAGGATTGAATCCCTGTCGTCGCTTATTTCCATGATAAGACGTCACAGGGGAATCACAGTCGATGAACTTGCTGCATTGTCCGGCCTCCCGTGGAAAGAAGTGCGTGAAAATGTCGGGCTGCTCGAATGCGACGGGCTGATAACAGTCGACCTTCTCCAGCGCTGCAGCATCAGTCGAGGTTGACCTCGCGGAAAAACAATGAAAAAGGGGGTCAAAAGGATTTTTCCCTTCGTGAGAATTGAGTATTTGAAACAAAACTCCATCCGGAGTATGGATAATAAGGGGAGTGAGTCAGACTTTTGACCCACCCCCTAGACAATCCGTGCCGTCAGTCTGTTACGGCTATTCTTCCTCTGGCTTCGGCACGAGTTCAAAGAATCCGCTTATCTCCTGCTGGTCAATGGCCTGGCGGACATTATAGCGTTTTACCTGATCTTCATATCCCCGCTTGCTTGCCTTTATCTCTATCTGTACGTCCCTTGAATTTTCATATGTGAGTCCAAGGATATTGAATGAACGCGTCTCTTCAAAAGGCGTTGTCATCAGATATGCTTCATTCGTGTTCTTGACAATATGCGGAATGCTGGATATGACTCTCCAATATATCCTGGCTCCGCGCGGGTCGGAATCAAAATACCACCTGAGGACAGTCCTTTCAAGTGCAGTCTGTCCGGGGGCATCCCTGCTTACCATATTGTCGGCTTCTCCTGCCATGATGGTAGGGTCTTTCATGTATGCTGCCTGGCTGAACGTATAGTCAACATTTGCTTTCCCGTTTTCCACCGGCAATGCATTCGGGGCATATGATGCACTTTCGGTGATGCCGTCTTTTACGAATGTGATTTCCCACGGTGTCACTGATGTAGTGTAGTTCATGTTTTTCAGTGAGCCGCCTGCCGCTGTTATGGTGGTCTTGACAGGCATGTTTACGATGCAGGGTGTTGTCCCTATCGTTTTCCCTCCATATATAACCATGGCCCCTGACGGGTCGGATGTAATATAGGTGTTGATGTATGATGTTGTTGTGGATGTGTACGGGCCGCATGCAGCCAGTGCCGAGCATATGAAGCCGGCCAAGATCAATTTCTTTAACATGATTACAGTATTTTAAATGGTTAAATGTTTATTATGTCATTCGCTGACAGGGACAAGTTCGAAGAATGTGCTTATCTCCTGCTGGTCAATGGCCTGACGGACATTGAACCTTTTTATCTGGTCTTCGTAGCCACGTTTTGTCACTTTGATTTCTATCTGGACATCATGTGCGTTGGCATATGTCAGTCCTATTATGTTGAAAGAACGGGTCTCTTCGTATGGGGTTGTGGTCAGATAACTTTCATTGGTGTTTTTTACCTCCTGCGGGATACTTGATATCACTCTCCAGAATACTCTTGCCCCTGCAGGGTCGGAATCTACGTACCATCTGATGATTGTCTTTTCAAGGTCTGTCTGGCCTGGGGCATCTCTGGTCACACGTTCTTCTTCTTCCGGAGCCTGGGCCGCCTTAGGGGTGTTCATCTGGTTGTTTATCTGATTGTAGATGACAACCTGCTGTTGTCCGCTGTAGTTTTTTGAAACAAGATCCACGTAATAGTTTTTCTGTTCGGGCTTCATCATTGCCCCTGTCGCCGCGTCGATTGCAAATCCTATCGGGACGAGAATATTTGCTATATATGTCCCGTTGAATTTCTTCCCGATTGTCAGTCTCCCGGACTCATAGTTAGGAGATGATACCGTCACCTCTGAATCCTTGAACCCGCGTTTGACTTTAATTTTTGCCGGAAGTACCACGTTCTCGTAATGCTTGTTGTCGGCAACGATGTCTACAGGTTCCTTGACGTTGCCGGAAAGCCAGACTTTGGCCCGTGTACCATTGAAAATTGTGGCGCATGCAGAAATTGAGAGCATCGACAGGATGCATGCGGCAATATGTGCACTTTTTTTCAGATTCATGTCTTTTAGTTGATAATCGGATTGATTTGACTGTAGAGTTGTCCGGAATGCTTTTGTTCAGGTACGCACATAAAAAAAGCGTGGACAATCTCCTTTTTCTGTCTTTGAGGTCTTCGACTACCTGACAATCAGAATAATGAGTAAAGCCCACGCCAAATGGCGTGAGCGTCTTGCTTTACTCTTGATTGTCATTGAAGTTGTCGAAGTTCCAAAGACAAGAATATAAGCTAAAACGCTTTTTCCTATATTTCCAGATGTGTGTACGTCTAAATCAGTTATCTAACCATAGGCATATCAGATTTATATTGTGCATTTCCACAAAGTTAAGCAGAAATTTCAAAAACTTGCAATTTATCTTTTCTTTTCGAAGGCCCTAAGACGGATAGCGGCGCTCTGCCGTTCGTTCTCGGGCCCGTATTCAGCCATCATGGCAAGATATTTCTTTTCGAGTTTCGTGTTCCTTGTCCTTCTTGCGACGAGGATGCAGTTCTTGATTGCCGTGTAGTCATCAGGCTTGACTTTCAGTACTTTGTTGTACCATTTCAGCGCCCCTTTATAGTCTTTCCCGGCTACAAGCATGTAGGAGCCCATGTCCGCCATGAATGTGGGGTCTTCAGGCACAAGGTCAAGCATCTTTTCCGCAAGTCTCCGGAATGCGGCAAATGAATTGTCCGTGCCCTGGTTGAAGAATGATGCGCAATACTGCTGCATGACAGACTTGACGAAATCATCGTTGACAGTGTCTCCGGGATATTCCCACTGCGTCCCGCCGGCGAAATATTCCTCTGCGAGGGTCTCGAGGAAGGCTGATGTCATGTCCGGGCTGCCTTTTTCGTATGCATTGAGGGCATCGGCCTTCATCAGTTTGACGTCCAGCCTGCCTGGCCAGGCCTTCATGGCCTTGTCCACTGTCTTTATGGCAAGGGAGAACAGGGAGTCGCTGTAAAAATATTCTTCGTAATAGTATACTTCAGCACCTGTCGAATCCTTGAGATGAAGGATAGGCTCCATCCCGAGATATTTCCGTTCAGGCCTGGTCACGACTGACGATGTCCTTGATTTGGCGAAATAATAGTTGAATCTTGCCGTATACAGGCGGATATCTGTCGAGTCTTCGGCCTCCCATGCGTCAAGCAGTGTCTCGATACCTACTCCGTCAGCCCCGAGCCTTGATACCAGGAGGGAGTAACGTTCAGCAAACCTGTCAGTGTCCGGTGTCTGCGCCCGGCTTTCCGTGTACAGGGCAGATGATGCCAGGACAAAAAGTATGATGGAGGCTAAAATTCTCATGATATTATCGTCTGTCAGCAGATTAACGGATACAAATATGCATATTTTTTTCAGACAATGGGAGCATATCATGGCGAAATTGTATAAATTTGCAAGATATTATGAAATGAAAAATTAGGACTGATGAAAAAATTCATGTTGATTATGGTTTCTGCATTGGCAGTGGCATGCAACGAGGCTCCAAAGACGGTACATGCGATTGACCCTGCAAATCTGGACACTTCAGTTTCCCCCGCAGAAAATTTCTATCAGTATGCGACAGGGGGCTGGCAGAAGAACAATCCGTTGAAGCCGGAGTTTTCCAGGTTCGGTTCTTTTGATGTCCTCAGGGAAAACAACCAGAAAAGGCTTAATGATCTTTTTGCGGGGCTTGCAGATGAAAATGTCATGCCCGGCAGTGTAGAACAGAAGATATCCGACCTTTACAGGATGGGGCTTGACTCTGTCCGTCTCAACAATGAAGGCGCAGCCCCTGTGCAGCCGCTGATAGAGAAGATACAGGCTGTCAAGGACAGGAGGGGCCTTGTGGAGACGATTGCAGACATGCATTCCTCTTCCGACTATCCGTTTTTCGGGGCATATGTGTCATCGGACCTTATGGACAGCAACAGCCAGATTCTCTATCTGTCGCAGTCCGGTCTCGGAATGGGGGACAGGGACTATTATCTTGACACGACAAATGTCCGGCTTAAGGAAGGCTACCGCAATTTTCTGGCAAGCATATTCGGACTTGCCGGCATAAAGGATGCTGAAAAGGCTGCTGATGACGCTCTCGCAGTTGAGGATATCATTGCTGAGGCTTCATGGTCAAGTGTTGAACTGAGGGATATCCAGAGACAGTACAATCCTATGTCTTCCGAGGATCTTGTCCGTCAGTATCCTGATCTGGACTTTTCCGTATATTTCAGGACCTTGGGCCTCAACAGCCAGGACAAACTCGTAGTGATGCAGCCTTCGTATTTTTCTGCCCTTGATTCCGTCTTTGCGACTGCAGATGTGGGGCAGTTGAAGAACTATCTGCTCGGACAACTTGTGCAGGGAGCCTGCGGTGCCCTCGGAGATGATTTCTACGATGCGTACTTCGAGTTTTTCCAGAGACAGATGGCAGGTGTGCAGGAGCAGAAGCCGCGCTGGAAAAGGGCAATGGAGATTCCTGACAATCTTCTTTCAGAGGCAGTCGGCAAGATGTATGTCGCCAAGTATTTCTCCGAGTCCGAGAAGGGCAAGGTGATGAAAATGGTTGAGAACATAAGGCAGGCCCTCGGAGAGCATGTGGACTCTCTCGGATGGATGAGCGATTCCACGAAACTTAAGGCCCATGAGAAACTGAATGCCTTTGTAGTCAAGATAGGATATCCTGACAAATGGAAGGATTATTCCTCACTTATAATCAATCCGTCACTGAGTTATTACGAGAATATCCGCAATGCCGCCAGATGGTATGTTGCGGACAATCTCTCAAGGCTCGGGAAGCCTGTCGACAGGAGCGAGTGGCATATGAGTCCTCAGACTGTCAATGCCTATTACAATCCTACTACAAACGAGATATGCTTCCCTGCTGCCATCCTGCAGCCTCCGTTCTATAACCCTGAGGCCGATGATGCAGTCAACTATGGCGGAATAGGGGTGGTGATAAGCCACGAGATGACGCATGGCTTTGATGACCAGGGCCGTAATTTCGACAAGGACGGCAATATGGTGAACTGGTGGACCGATGCAGATGCGGCTGCGTTCAAGGCCAGGACTGCGGTACTTGTAGAGCAGTTTGACGAGGTCGAGATTCTTCCTGGGCTTCATGCCAACGGCGCTCTCTGTCTCGGAGAGAATATTGCCGATCAGGGCGGCCTCCGCATAGCATATACGGCGATGCAGAACTCTTTTGCAGGCGTCCATCCTGAGCCTGTCGACGGCTTCACCGCAGAGCAGAGGTTCTATCTGTCTTACGCCACCCTGTGGGCACAGAATATCACTGACGAAGAGAAGGCCAGACTTACCAGACTCGATGTGCATTCTCTCGGAGAGAACAGGGTCAATGTGACATTGCGCAATCTCCAGACATTTTTCGATGCATTCGGCATAGAGGAAGGGGATGCAATGTACCGTCCGGAAAGCGAGAGAGTCGTGATCTGGTAGTACCGTACGTCCATGGACGTCTCTCTCTTTATAGCAAGAAGGATAAGGTTCAAGGGAAGGCTTGCAACTGTTTCTACCGCAGTCAGTTTCCTTGTGATGATAATTGCCGTCTCTGTCTCGTCCGGTTTCCGGCATGAGATCAGGGACGGCATTTCTGCGCTTGCCGGTGATGTGCAGATTGTCTCTGTCGACATGAACTGGCTCGGAGAGTCGTCTCCCGTCCCGCGCACCCCGTCGTATCTCGGGATGCTGTCTTCCATAGCCGGGGTAGAAAGCATAGAGCCTGTTGTGTATAGGGCCGGCATCATCAGGAGCAGCGGGAATATCCACGGTGTGATGTTCAAGGGAACGGCACGGGATACTCTTCTGGCAGGTCTCGGGATATCTGTCCCTGCGTCTCTCGCCGCATCCCTCGGCCTTTCTGCCGGGGATGACCTGACAGCGTATTTTGTAGGGGACAGGGTAAAGGCCAGGAAGTTCCATGTGGTGTCCCTGTATGACAGCGTGCTTGATGCTGATGAAAATCTTGTTATCTATGCATCGCTTGAAGATATGCAGAGGCTCAATGGCTGGGACTCCGGGAGTGTGTCTGCCCTTGAAATCAATCTTGACCATTCCCACAGGTCTGTCGGGGCAATCGAATCGGCTGCTTCGCAGGCCGGGAGCATTGCCCTTCTCAATGCGGCAGACGATGAGCCTGCAGTACTGGCCTCATCTTCCGTGTCAAGGTATCCACAGTTGTTTGACTGGCTCAATCTGATTGACTTCAATGTCCTTTTCATCCTTGTCCTTATGACGGTCGTCGCAGGGTTTAACATGGTCTCCGCCCTGCTCATCATATTGTTCGAGGATATACCTATGATAGGGACACTCAAGTCCCTTGGCATGAAAGACTGGCCGATTGCCAGAATTTTCCTGTCGGCAGCCTCATCTGTGGTGCTCAAAGGAATGGCAGCCGGGAATATAATTGCCCTGGCCTTGTGCTGGATTCAGGACATGACACATGTGCTGAGGCTTGATCCCCAGAACTATTTTGTGTCATTTGTCCCTGTGCATGTCGACCTTCCGCTGATTCTGGCTGCGGATGTCATTTCATATCTGGTGATAATGTGCCTGCTGACAATCCCTTCCATGTTCATATCAGGCATTGATCCGGCAAAGACCGTCAGGGCAGACTGAGGAGTCTAGGCAGGACAGATCTCGCAGAATGCCCTGTAGTGGTCGAGTACGTTGTCCACGTAGCGGATGGTTTCCGTGCCGTTGAACCTGCCGAACTTAAGGTCTGATGCCTTTACCATATCCCTGTTTCTCATCTCCGGAATGACCTTGACTATTTCATCCCAGTTCGAACTGTCGTAGTCGTGGTCGGCAGCGAATTTCCTGCAGTCTCCTATCCTTCCTTCTCCGGCATTATATGCGGCAAGTACGAATTTGATCTGCTGTTCAGGGCTTATCTCAGGGCTTCTGAACATTTTCTGCAGTCTCTCAAGGTGAGAGGTGCCGGCCATTATGTTCTGCTGCGGGTCAAGCAGGTCGGTTACATCATAATGTTTTGCTGTAGAAGGCATTACCTGCATCAGCCCCGCTGCTCCGCGTGATGAGTGGGAATTGATTGAGAACCTGGATTCCTGGTAGATGACTGCTGCAAGCATTCTCCAGTCCCAGCCCATTTCAGATGCATATTTCTTGATAAGGTCATCGTAAGGGCTCAGCCTTTTTGTGGTGATGCCCCGCCCGGCCTTGATGTAAGGGTCGTATGATCTGAAAAACCTGTCTTTCAGGGCTGAATATGTCCCCGAACTTGTGAAATGGCTTATCCACAGGTTTATTTCCCGGATGTGGGAGAATTTCCCGGATTTCACAGCCCATACATTGCCTTCAATCTGCTTGGAGACAGTGATGCCTGAGATAGAGGTGTCCTTATAAGGGAGGACGACAATATCCACAGCACCTGTCATCAGGGAGTCGATATAGTTTTCTCCTTCATGTGCTGTCACAATCGACAGGGCGCAATTGTCTGTCGCGGCAAACTCCTTGAGCAGTTCATAGTTGAACCCTGTCATAAGTTGCTTTGAGTACATGTCTTCTCCGGTTGCGATGGCGCAGCGGAGAGAGCCGCCCGCAAATGTGTCCCCTGTAGTGTCCAGTGCATCTATTGCAATGGATCTCTGCGAGAACGTCACTACGCAGAATACAAATGCCGTTGCGGCAATGTACCTCAGAATCCCGAAAGTCTTTTCATTTTTTCTTTTACTGCCAACTTGTTTTTTTATACTAACCATAATATTTTGTTTTGGCGCAGGCGGTGTCTTATGACATCCTGCCGGGGCTTAAGCCCCTTGATCCCGCTCCGTCATTTCCCGACGTCGGGGACTTGCCTACGCTCGAATTCTTCTTTGACTGTACGTAGAAAGGCCAGAATATTCCGAATTTGATGGCTCTCTGCGACCTGATGTATCCGTCTGCGCTGAAATAGTCTGCCGAATTGTTCGGCCAGCCCATCCCGAGGTTGACGGCCTTGATGAAAATACATGCCCGCTTCCATTGGATGTTTACGAAAACGTCTATGAACGGACAGTTCCCGTAGAGTTCATCGTTCTGGTTGTGGA
>JADILX010000017.1 GCA_017695025.1 Candidatus Cryptobacteroides excrementavium | reverse complement strand
AAGTACAAGAGAATCAGATACCGCGGCATTGTCTGCGACCGATGCGGAGTGGAAGTCACTGAAAAGAAAGTCCGCAGGGAAAGGATGGGTCACATAGAACTCACTGTACCTGTAGCGCACATCTGGTATTTCAAGTCTGCACCGAACAAGATAGCCGCACTCCTCGGCATTGCAGCCAAGAAACTCGAGGCTGTAATCTACTATGAGAAATACATAGTGATCAACCCGGGGACGACAAACATAGAAAAGAAGGAACTTCTCTCTGAAGAAGAATACCTTGACCTGATAGACAGCATGCCGGAGAACCAGAATCTCCCTAACGATGATCCTGACAAGTTCAGGGCAGGGATGGGAGCCGAGGCTATCTATGAACTCCTCAAGGAAATCGACATAGATGCACTTGCCAAGGAACTCCGGACAAAGATGCTCACAGAAACTTCCCAGCAGAGGAAGGCTGAAGCCCTTAAAAGGCTCAGCATAGTAAAATGGTTCCAGGAGTCAAAGGGTATCAACAGGCCTGAGTGGATGATACTGAAAGTCATACCTGTCATCCCGCCGGATCTGCGTCCTCTTGTGCCTCTTGACGGAGGCAGATTTGCGACATCGGATCTCAATGACCTCTACAGGCGTGTAATCATCAGGAACAACCGTCTGAAAAGGCTCATCGAGATCAAGGCTCCGGAAGTCATCCTGAGAAACGAGAAACGTATGCTTCAGGAAGCAGTTGACTCACTCTTTGACAACTCCAAGAAATCCAATGCTGTCAAGAGCGAGGCCAACAGGACGCTCAAGTCCCTTTCTGACAGCCTGAAAGGAAAACAGGGCCGTTTCCGCCAGAACCTTCTCGGAAAACGTGTGGACTATTCTGCCCGTTCGGTAATCGTCGTCGGCCCTGAACTCAAGATGCACGAATGCGGTCTGCCGAAATTCATGGCGGCAGAACTCTACAAGCCGTTCATCATCAGGAAACTGATTGAAAGAGGCATCGTAAAGACGGTGAAGTCGGCCAAGAAGATTGTCGACAGGAAAGACCCGGTTATATGGGATATCCTCGAAAACGTGATGAAAGGCCATCCGGTACTTCTCAACCGTGCACCTACACTTCACAGGCTCGGTATCCAGGCATTCCAGCCGAAGATGATTGAAGGAAAGGCAATCCAGTTGCATCCGCTCGCATGTACGGCCTTCAATGCCGACTTCGACGGAGACCAGATGGCAGTCCACCTCCCGCTCGGCAATGCAGCCATCATGGAGGCACAGTTGCTCATGCTCGGCTCGCACAACATCCTCAACCCTGCCAACGGTACACCTATCACAGTCCCTTCACAGGACATGGTCCTCGGACTGTACTATATCACCAAGGCAAGGCCTGAGGCCAAAGGCGAGGGAATGAAATTCTATGGGCCTGAAGAAGTCATCATCGCATTGAATGAAAAGGCTATAGACATACATGCAAAGATCCAGGTGCGCCTGCCTAAGGACAAACTCAATCCTCAGGAGGGGACACAGATGGTGGAGACGACTCCGGGACGTATTATAGTCAACCAGTTCGTCCCGGATGAAGTGCCATATGTCAATGAAATCCTCGGAAAGAAATCCCTCAGGAAGATCATTTCCGTTGTCATCAAGAACACCGGAGTTGCCCGTACGGCACAGTTCCTCGATGACATAAAGAACCTTGGCTACACGATGGCCTTCAAGGGTGGACTTTCATTCAACCTCGGTGATGTCATCATACCGGCAGAGAAAGAATCTCTCATCGAAAACGGATATAAGACAGTCGAATCCATCAAGAACAATTTCTCGATGGGATTCATCACCAACAACGAGAGGTACAACAAGGTCATCGACCTGTGGACAGCCATCGACAACCAGATTACAGGCATCGTGGAAAAGCAGATTTCAAGCGACCAGCAGGGATTCAACCCTGTATACATGATGCTTGACTCCGGAGCCCGCGGTTCGACACAGCAGATCAAGCAGCTCTGCGGAATGCGAGGACTTATGGCCAAGCCACAGAAGTCAGGTGCACAAGGGGCTGAAATCATCGAGAACCCTATCATATCCAACCTTAAGGAAGGTATGACAGTGCTCGAATACTTCATCTCGACACACGGTGCCCGTAAAGGTCTTGCCGATACAGCATTGAAGACGGCCGATGCGGGATACCTGACCCGCCGTCTCGTGGATGTATCGCACGACGTCATCATCAACGAAGAGGACTGCGGTACGCTCAGAGGCCTTATTGCAACTGCCATAAAGAGCAAGGATGAAGTAGTCGAGTCTCTCGGCGAGAGGATACTCGGACGTACTTCAGTGCACGACATCTTCAATCCGCTCACAGGAGAACTGATACTGCCTGCAGGAGAGGAAATCACCGAGAACATTGCCGCCCTCATTGAGTCCCTCCCTATAGAACAGGTAGAAATACGTTCCGTACTCACCTGCGAATCCCGCAAGGGTGTCTGCGCAAAATGTTACGGCCGCAACCTTGCCTCAGGCCGCATGGTAGAGAAAGGGGAAGTGGTCGGCGTCATTGCGGCCCAGTCAATCGGCGAACCTGGTACACAGTTGACTCTCCGTACATTCCACGTCGGAGGAACGGCCTCAAGTACTGCCGCTGACAGTTCAATCGAATCGAAGTATAACGGAAAACTCGAGTTCGAGGAACTCAGGACAATCGAAAGGACCGGCGATGACGGCTCAGTACAGGACGTTGTTGTCAGCCGTACGACCGAGGTGCGTATCGTTGACGAGAACACAGGCATCACATTCTCCCAATACGATGTACCTTATGGTGCTGTCCTCTACAAGAAAGACGGCGACAAGGTCAGCAAGGGCGACCTTATCTGCGAATGGGATGCATATAATGCCATCACCATCATCGAGACTGCGGGTACAGTACGCTTTGACAGCATGATCGACGGTGTCACATTCCGTGAGGAAATGGCTGACGAGTACTCTCTCAACAGGGACAAGGTCATCATCGAATCACGTGACAGGTCAAAGAACCCGGCCATCAACATCATAGATGAAAACGGGGAAAGCAAGAAGCAGTACAACCTGCCTGTCGGTGCCCATGTAATGGTCAACGACGGGGATAATGTGAAAGTTGGTGACATCATCATCAAGATTCCTCGTGCAATCGGAAAGTCAAGCGATATTACCGGAGGTCTTCCGAGAGTTACCGAACTCTTCGAGGCCCGCAACCCGTCCAACCCTGCCATCGTATCCGAAATCAACGGAGAAGTTGTCATGGGCAAGATCAAGAGGGGTAACAGGGAAATCATCATCAAGAACAAGTCCGGTCAGGAGAAACGTTATCTTGTTCCTCTTACCAAGCAGATTCTTGTACAGGAGAGCGACTATGTGAAAGCCGGGATGAGGCTTTCAGACGGAGCCGTATCGCCTACAGATATTCTCAATATTCTTGGCCCTATCAAAGTACAGGAATATATCGTCAACGAGATACAGGAAGTCTACAGGCTTCAGGGTGTGAAGATCAACGACAAGCATTTCGAGATCATCGTAAGGCAGATGATGAGAAAGGTACAGATCAACGACCCGGGAGATACGGAATTCCTTCCGGAGGAACTTGTGGACAAGTGGCAGTTCATGGATACCAATGACAGGATCTATGGCAAGTTCTACGTGACCGACCCTGGTGACTCGCAGAAATACACTGAAGGCCAGATCATCTCTGTAAGGGAAATGAGAAGTGAAAACTCTTCTCTCGAAAGGCAGGGGCTCAAGATGATGGTTCTCCGCGAGGCCAAGCCTGCCACAGCAAGCCAGGTACTCCAGGGTATCACAAGGGCCGCGCTGAAGACCAACAGTTTCATCTCGGCCGCATCATTCCAGGAGACCACCAAGGTGCTCAGCGAGGCTGCTATCAGAGGCCGTGTAGACTACCTTGAAGGTCTGAAGGAAAATGTCATCTGCGGACATGCAATACCTGCAGGTACAGGCCAGAAAGACTTCCAGGAAATCCTCGTAGCCCCGATGGAGGAATATCAGAAGGCTATGAACGAACTGTAATCAGTTTTACATACAGATGAAGAAAGCCGGCCACGGGAGCCGGCTTTTTTCGTCTGAAATAGATTACGCTGATACAGGGAAATACTATCCGATGACTTCAATAAGGTCAGGGCTGACAGTTGCGAGAGCAACGGCTATAACACCTTCTATTGCCACGACAACCCTGCGGTCGCGGGCGCCCCTGACTTTGACGAATACGCCTTCATAGCCTTCAAATTCACCGGCGACAATCCGCACCCTGTCCCCTTTCTTCAGATTGAGTTCATCTCCTTGAAACCACAGGAGGTGCTCATCATATGTGCCAGTGACTGCTATGAACAGTCTCATCTGCTTTTCCGGAACGACAATCTTGGCCCCGAGCCTCTTGTCCATGATATACTGGAGGTACGGCATCCCGGATTTGACCCGCTGGATTTCAGGCCCGGTAGAATGTACGAATATCAGTCCCCTCACCACAGGCACAAGTTCCTTGACCTTACGGCCATACCTGTACCTTACAGCAAAGCGCAGAGGGACGAAATTTTCAATGCCTGCCTCATCCAGCAGCCTCTTTGCTTTCATCTCACGCCTGTACGTGACGCGCATGGCAAACCATACCGTCTCGTCATCAGACAAAGGTCTCTGACTGCCATTCCCGGACATGGCGACAGTCAGTTGATGATGAGTTCATCCGTAAACAGCCACGCACCTGCCTTGGAGGAACGTTCTGCACGGAATCTGACATAGCGGCAGGTCTCGTTCAGTACAAGGCCATATGTCTTGAAATACAGTCCATCCACAGAATCCGGCATATCCCTCCAGACAATGCCGGCGCTGCGGTAGACCTGTCCGTCATCAGAGACCAGAATCTCGACTTTTTCAGGAAGATATACCCATGCAGAAGCCTGCTGCATAAAAGAGGCACCCGCATAATGGATCTGCTTAAGTTCACCCAGATCAACAACAGCATCTGCATCCGAAAGAAATCCCTGCCACTTCCTGTCCCCATACGTCCATCCTCCGAGGACACCGTCCGTCAACGTCGCATCCCCCGCTGCAGGATACTGGCTGCTGTATGGCATGACATATGTCACTTTACACCCTGAAGCAAGATGAGAGACAGGGGCAAGACTTTCTTTCCTTTCCCCATATTCATTGGCAAGGTCAAAAGTATTGTAGCCCATACCGGCAAACATCTCCGACATCTCAAGCGCACGCCTGCGAAAATCACCGTAATCCTTGTCAGCGGCATCGCTCCAGCCTGTTTCTGCAATGGCAAAGGCCCTCGGATAATACATATACTCGGCATGGCTGTCTTCAGTGACATATTCCGTCCACAGATTGCCCTGGATTCCGAGCAGATGTGAAGTCTCATCCTCTGTCAAACCCTCAGGAACAGGTTCATAGGAATAGGTCTTCTCAAGAGGGACGTATCCTCCTATCGAGACAGGTTCCTTGAACGGGGCGTCCTGAGTATAGTCAAGATAACACCATCCGTTCGGGACCATCACGACATCATGGCCGGATTTCAGGGACTCTATACCGCCTTCAGTACCGCGCCATGACATGACAGTGGCATTCGGGGCGAGACCTCCCTGAAGGATTTCATCCCAGCCTATGATCTTCTTCCCCTTGGAATTCAGAAACACTTCAATCCTGTGTATCAGATAACTCTGAAGTTCATCCACATCTGCCAGACCTTCTTCCTCCATCCGTCGCTGGCAGTCAGGACAAGTTTTCCAATGCTGCTTTGACGCCTCGTCTCCTCCTATATGCACATACTCAGACGGGAACAGTACGATGACTTCAGAAAGTACATCTTCCAGAAACCTGAATGTCTCCTCCTTTCCCGGACACAGGTCACTCCCGCCATACTGTTCCCCTGTACAGGACAATTCAGGATAGGCGGCAAGCACTTCTTCACTATGGCCCGGCATCTCAATCTCCGGAATAACTTCAATATGTTTTTTTCTGGCATAGGCGACAATATCACGGATATCATCCTTAGTATAGAATCCGCCGTATGCCCCTGGAGCAGAGGCTTCACAATAATGCCTGTCAGAAGCCCACCAGTCCGTCCATCTGCGGTACGGGCGCCATGCGGCAAACTCAGTAAGACGGGGCCAGGACTCAGTCTCAATCCTCCATCCTGCACCATCGGTAAGGTGCAGATGCATACGGTTGAGTTTTAAAAGGGCCATCGCATCCATCTGTTTCATAAGGAACTCCTTTGAGCGGAAATGTCTTGACACGTCAAAATGAAGCCCCCTGTAGACAAATCTCGGAGTATCCTCAATGACACAGCAACGCACTTTTCCATTCCTGGCCATCTGCACAAGACTCTGGATGGCGTAAAATGCCCCGGAAAATCCCGGTGCATCAATCCTTATTCTGTCAGGGGAAACGGACAGGCGGTATGATTCATCCTGACCGGAGAGCATGGTCTTCGAATGCCGCCGGCCACCGACATTTATCAGTATGTCAGCCTTGGACGCAGCATCTGTCCCGGACAATGAATACGGCAGAGACAGAAGTTCACTGACAAGATCGGATACAGCAATGTCCCTGCTGTCATATGCCGCAGGGCCGGAAATCTTCATATGGAATGTTCTGCATCCATCCATATCAAAGACTCCGTCTCCAGAGATTTCATATCGGGCCGGGACAGGTATTATCACATCAGGGCCAAGAGGGGCATGAGCGTCCTCTCCTGAAGCAGGCATTCCAGCAGACGATGCAGGCACAGGGAGCAGACATAGCGCACAGACAATAAATAAAATGGAATATCCTGCTGCCGGTCTTGACATACAGGAAAGGAAACGCGCAAAAACAGGAAATAGAAATTTCATAAAGATATATTTTTACTGCCATAAGGCAGGAATTAACACATCGGCCGCGATGCATCTGACAAAACAAGGGTGACCCAAAAGACACTTTTGAATCACCCCCGTAATCATCTGCAATATTTCAATATTATTCCAATACTACACATCTGTTCAGCAGAGGATCATTCCACCTGTCGACATCAGAGCCTGCAGCCTTCACTACGAGACGTTCAGCAGGGATATTGTACTTCGTCTGGAGAAGGTCATATACATAGTCGACACGCATCTGACTGAGTTGCTGGTTGCGTTTCTTGCTGCCTGTCTGCTTGTCGGCATATCCTGTAAGGGTAAACACCTTGTCCTCGTCCAGGGCTATCACATTCTTTACATAGAAATCAAGATGGAAAAGTTCCTGCGGTGAAAGTTCTGTCTTGCCAATCTCGAAGAATACCGCTCCCGGAGTAAGTCCAGGCACTACCTTTTCAACCACAGGAGGCCTGTTCTCAAGTTCTTGAACAGCATCATGCAGAGCGGCATTTTCAGCAGCAAGTTCGGCCTTGTCATTCTCGACATCTGCCTTGTCATCAAGCAGGGCATCGTTTGCAGCCTGCAGGGTGTTTACCGTATTCTCAAGGACAGCCCTGTTGGAGCGCCTGAACCCTGTCTTTCCGAGTTTGATGGAAACTCCGAACGTTGCGGATGACATGCCGGCAACACCGCCTATAGGGGAAGAATCATATCCCTGCTTTACAACGAGTTGGCGCAGTTCAAGGGTAAGATCTACCCTGTTACTGATCCTGATGTTGTTCAAAAGTCCGGCACCGACAGCAAATTCATTGTTTGCAGCCCCGTTCTTCCATGACCTTGCAAGACCGGCAGAAAGGAACGGGACAAAATTCCATCTCCTTGTCTCTTTATATCCGCTGAATGCATTGGAAATATTCCAGAGGACATCACCGTGGATATATGCAGTGTTGAAAGCATTCTTGTACCTTCCGTCATCCCCCATCTTCTTGAAATAAGGATACTGCTCATCTGACCATGTTGATGCTGTCAGACCCTGATAACCGATTCTGGCACCGACACTTGGAGTAAACCATTTGCCGACATTGATGTCAAGGGCAGGATTTACACCGCCTATATCTGAAAATGAATTCTCGAATACATTGATACCTCCGGCAACCCCAATCCAGATGTTGTCGCCAAGCCTGTTGGTCTCATAAGGCCCCCTTACAATCTTGCCGTTCTCATCACGGTTGTTGTTCTCCTGGGCGCTTACAGTCAAAGATGCAGCCATACCGATGCACATGGCAATGGCAACTGCAGAAACAAAATACATTTTTTTCATATCTCTGTCAAAATTCGTTCTCCTACACCGGCCTTGCTCCGGCGTATTCCGCTACAAATGTATAAAAATAATCAACAGGTGCACCACTATTCTGCACAAATTTCAGAATAGCCATGCCTTTTCAGGAAACATTCTATCGTATTCTCCATCAGACAGCAGATTGTCATCGGGCCTACGCCCCCTGGAACAGGAGTTATGACAGAAGCCTTAGGTTCAATGGCGGCGAAATCCACGTCACCGCACAGTTTCCCTGTCTCAGGGTCACGGTTGACCCCTACATCAATGACAACAGCCCCTTCGGATACCATATCCCCGGTGACAAACTTCGGCCTGCCTATGGCAACAACGAGGATTTCCGCCTGTCGCGTGAGAGAAGGCAGATCCTTTGTCTTGCTATGTGCAATGGTGACAGTGGCATTCTCGTCGAGAAGCAGTTTTGCGACAGGCAGGCCGACAATATTGCTCCTGCCTATCACTACGGCACGCCTGCCTTTTATCTCCACTCCGGCAGCCTTGAGCATCCTGATGATACCTTTAGGCGTACAAGGAAGGGTACATGGCTGTTTCTGCCACAAGGCCGCGACATTCAGGGGATGGAAACCGTCCACATCCTTTGACTTGTCTATGGTCTCAATAACCTTGGACTCTGAAATATGTGCTGGCAGAGGCAACTGTACCAGAATCCCGTCCACTTCTTCATCATCGTTTAACTGACGTATCAGCCCGAGCAATTCATCCTCGGAAATTGAATCTGGCTTCCTTATGGTAGTGTTCTTTATACCGACAGTCTGGGATGCCTTGGCCTTTCCGGTAACATACGAGACGCTGGCAGGATCATCACCAACCAGAATCACCACAAGATGGGGCACCCGTCCATATTTTTCAGGAAAACCGGCCACTTCGGCCGCCATTTCAGACTTCAGTCTGGCAGACAATTCCTTTCCGCTTATTACCATAGCATGACGATTATTTATTTGTTTTCTATCATCTCCGTCTGCGGACGGTGATGTCCAGGCATGCGCGGCAAGCCCTACAGAACCCTCCAGCCGATATCCCGGCGATAGAAAAGGTTTTCACATTTTATCTTGCCCACTGCCGCAAGAGCCTTGTCATGAGCCTGCTGAAGCGTATCTCCGGAGCCGATGACCATGAGCACACGGCCACCTGAAGTGACAAGCCTGCCTTCTTTTTCGGATGTTCCCATATGGTAGATACGCACTTCAGGATCTGAAAGGGCATCTTCAAGGCCTTCAATTGCGAAACCTTTGCCGTAAGAGCCCGGATACCCTTTTGAGGCCATCACGAACCCCATCGAAGCCTTCTCCTTCCAGCGGATTTCAGGCATCGGGGCGCTGTCCGCCACAGCAGAGAATATATCATATATGTCAGTCTCCAGCAGAGGCAGAATGACTTCTGTCTCGGGATCACCGAAACGGCAGTTGAATTCTATCACCTTGATTCCTGACGGAGTCTTCATAAGCCCGCCATAAAGGACTCCCTTGAACGGACGGCCTTCCTTGACCATTGCAGAAGCAACCGGCTTCATGATATGCTCCATCGCATACTCCTTATCTTCATCCGTTATGAACGGAAGCGGGGAATATGCCCCCATACCTCCGGTATTAGGCCCCTTGTCACCCTCATAAGCCCGCTTATGATCCTGGGAAAGAGCCATAGGAAACACCCTCTCCCCGTCCACGAAGCACATGAACGAGAACTCAGGCCCTGTGAGAAATTCCTCGACAACGACCTTGCCTTTCCCGAACTTGTCGTCAAGCAGCATATCCCGTAATGCATGCTCTGCCTCCTCATACGTCTCGGGGATGACCACGCCTTTCCCGGCTGCAAGTCCGTCGTATTTAAGCACGACAGGGAACGGGCCATGACTGACATACTGGAGGGCAGCATCATAGTCCTCGAATGTCCTGTATGCAGCAGTAGGCACATTATATCTGGCCATCAGCTGCTTGGAGAAATCCTTGCTCGACTCGATAACGGCCGCCGCCTTTGTCGGGCCGAAAATCCGCAGCCCAGCCTCCTGGAACACATCCACTATACCGGCAGCAAGTGCCACTTCCGGGCCTACGACAGTCAGATCCACTGCATGCTGCAAGGCGAACTCTTTCAGCTCCTCAACCTGTGTATCCTTCAACGGCACACATTCCGCCTGTGCTGCAATGCCGGCATTGCCAGGAGCACAATAGATTTTCCCTACCTGAGGGGAACGGGACAATGCGTCTACAATAGCGTGGCAGCGCCCGCCTCCGCCTACCACCAGAACAGTTACTTCCTTGGGATGCTCCATTTCAATGCCTTTTAGAATTTTCGTATAGACCGCAGCCCTGCCTTCCGGCCCCGGCTGCAGATGGTTTATGATCTCCATGACAGATGCGCTGTTGCTGCAATATTAATGTTTGAAATGGCGCATGCCGGTAAACAGCATCGCAATATGGTTTTCGTTTGCCTTGGCTATGGAATCATTGTCGCGGATACTTCCGCCAGGCTGTACGATAGCCTTCACCCCATATTCAGCGGCAAGAGTTACGCAGTCATCAAACGGGAAGAAGCCGTCTGAAGCCATGACGAGTCCGGCCTTGCGGACATCTTCTCCTTTGGCTTTATATGCTGCTTCAGCCTCTTTAAGAGCAATCTCCGCAGAACCGATACGGTTCATCTGTCCGGCTCCGACACCGAGAGTCATGCCGTCCTTTACTACGACTATAGCATTGGATTTCACATGCTTGACAATATGCCATGCAAAATTCAGGTCTTCCATGACAGAGCCTTCAGGCTTAGTCTCCGTCACGCACATCTCAGGGACAACAGTCTTCGTAGTGAGATCCTGATCCTGTACGAGAAGGCCTCCGTTCATACTCACATACTGTTTGTGCACCGCATTGTCCTTGGTCATATCCACTTTCAGCAGACGCAGATTCTTCTTGGTACAGAGTACGTCAAGTGCTTCCTGAGTAAACGACGGAGCCATGATAATCTCCAGAAAGACAGGCTTCATGAGTTCTGCCACTTCACGGTTCACCTCCTGGTTTGTAGCCACGATACCACCGAAGATGCTGACCTTGTCGGCTTCAAATGTCTTCTTCCATGCCTCAACCACATCCTTGCCAATTGCTGCTCCGCATGGATTCATGTGTTTCAGGCCGACACAGAACGGAACATCGAACTCACGGACAATATTAAGGGCCGCGTTGGCATCCTGGATGTTGTTGTAGGACAACTCCTTGCCGTTCAACTGTTCTGCAGTAGCGAGAGAGAAAGGCACTTTCTCCACGGAAGCATAGAACTTTGCCTCCTGATGAGGATTCTCACCGTAGCGGAGTCCCTGCTTCAGGTCATATTCAAGAAAGAGTTTCTCGTTCAGGCCTGCCTGCTTGCGCATGTATGTGGAGATCATCATATCATATTCTGCAGTATGGGTATAGGCCTTGGCAGAGAGTTTCAGTCTGGTTTCAGGAGTCGTGTCCCCTCCTGCCCTGATTTCATCGATGACCATGGCATAGTCTGAAGGATCGCACACCACTGTCACTGATTTCCAGTTCTTCGCAGCGCTGCGGAGCATTGACGGGCCTCCGATGTCTATATTCTCTATGGCATCATCCATAGTCACATCCGGCTTAGAAATAGTCTGCTTGAATGGATAGAGGTTCACGCATACCATGTCGATGTACTCTATACCGTTTTCCTTGAGTTGCTGGCGGTGGCTCTCAAGGTCACGCCTTCCTAAGAGCGCACCGTGCACTTTTGGATGGAGGGTCTTCACCCTGCCGTCGCATATCTCAGGAAAGCCTGTTACCTCGCTGATATTGATGATTTTGAGGCCCGCATCCTGCAGAAGTTTCATCGTCCCTCCGGTGGCTATGATCTCCCAGCCGAGAGACTCGAGTTGACTGGCGAATTCTACCACGCCGGCCTTATCGCTGACACTGAATAATGCTCTTTTCATTTTCTACCTGTTCTATATCTACTGTATACCTTATTAATATTACTTGCTTATTCACCTTATTTCAGCAGGACAGCAATAGCGAACACCGTTGCGCCCGCACAGGGAAGGCCCCGGCTTGCCGGGAGGGGTGTGGGCGTTGCTGTCCTGCTGAAATCATCTGAATAAACAAACACCGCTGCGCCCGCTACGACATCATGATAATATTCACGCCCGGAACATCAGTTATGCGGCCGATGACAGAAGCCTTTTCCCCATGCTTTTCAAGTATGGATACAGCCTTTCCTGCCTCGGACTCATCGAGGGCGAGCACCATACCAATGCCCATATTGAAAATATTGAACATCTCGCGGTGAGCGACCTTCCCGTATTTCTCCAGAAGCCTGAATATCGGCAGGATTTCCCATGTACCCTCCTGAATCTCGATTCCCTGGCCTTCATGCAGGATACGGGGGATATTCTCGTCAAAACCTCCGCCAGTTATATGGGCAACACCATGCACATCGCAATTCCGGATCACATCCAGAACCTGCTTTACATAAATCCTTGTAGGAGTAAGGGCGACATCCCCGAGCCTGCTCCCTCCAAGTTCCGGATAGGAAGCCATAAGGTCAAGCCCGGCATCCGCAAAAATCTTACGGACAAGACTGAAACCGTTGGAATGCACTCCAGAAGATGCTATGCCCACAAGGACATCCCCGGTCTTCACCTTAGACCCGTCTATAAGCTTAGACTTCTCTACGACTCCTGTAGTAAAGCCCGCGATATCATATTCGCCATCCGAATACATGCCCGGCATTTCAGCAGTCTCCCCGCCGACAAGGGCACATCCGGCCTGACGGCATCCTTCAGCAACTCCAGCCACTATCGCCTCCACCTTGGACGGCTCATTATGCCCAACGGCAATATAATCAAGGAAGAAAAGAGGCTCTGCCCCCTGCGCAAGGACATCATTTACACACATTGCCACAGCATCTATGCCGATGGTATCATGCCTGTCCATGGCAAAAGCCAGTTTGAGTTTGGTCCCCACCCCGTCCGTGCCGCTGACAAGGACAGGTTCCTTAATATTGAGGGATGAAAGGTCGAACATCCCGCCGAAAGAGCCGATATTGCCCATGACTCCGGCGCGTGCTGTCGACGCGACATGACTTTTTATCCTGCGGACTACCTCATAGCCTGCCTCAAGGTTGACTCCCGCCTTTTCGTAACTGACTGCCATAACTGTAATATGTTTATTGTTTTTATTTCCGGAACAAGGTCTGCTTCAGGGACGGTCAGCACCATCCTTTCCACAGTCTGCAAAGATAACACATTTATTCATAAAAGGCATATCAGATGCCGGACGAACAGTTCAAGGCGGCCCCTATGGCTGTCCTGTACTGAGGATATTCCGGTATATGCATCCTTATGCCATACAATGCCTCTATCCTGTCGAAGAGAGGACGGCTCTGCGGAAGGGCCGGAAGACTGCCAATCAACACGAAATCCTTTATGGATGTGCCTCTGGACAGGAGGTTTGCTGCACTGCCGACTGTCTGAAGCACCATATTAATGAGTCCTGCCGCGACATCCTCCGGAGCAGCATCATAGTCCGCCTTTCCGAAATTCGATGCCGTGACATCAAAAGGGAGGCCTGGAATCTCATCTGCCGATATGTCCCTGACCAGCAGGTCGACTTTTGAGGCATTCCCTTCCGATGCCATACTCACGGCCCGGCTGAAATCGTGCGACCGGAACAGGATACGTGAAAGCCCCTGCAAAGTACCGCCGCCTATGGCCATTCCGCCAAGATGCTCTATCTTGCCGTCCTCTACCCTGATGAACGATGTCCCCGTCCCCATGCTCACCACAATCATCCTGTCCAGACCGCTCCTGAACCTTGCCCCGAGGGCATTGGACATGAATTCATCTGCCTTTGAAGTAGAAAGGCCGTACAGGTCACCGTCGATATACGTACTTCCAGCCCCGGTGATCATGACCTTCTCTATACTTCCAAGAGGTATCCTGTTGTCATACAGATATTTCCCGAAAGCCCCGAAGAGAGAGACTATGGGGTCGGCCGCAGTAATACATTGCGGGAAGACGATATTGCCGTCTTCGATTCCCACTATCTTGGTAGTGCTTCCTCCGACATCTATTCCTATTATCATAACTTCAGAATTTTCCGTCTCTGTTGGCATCTTCCACGGGCTGATACAGCGCCGTCGGGTACTTCCCGTTGAAGCATGCGAGGCAAAGATCAGTCCTGGAGCCGGCCCTGAAAAGAGCCTCCTCGGAAAGGAATGCCAGAGAATCGGCCCCGACAGCCTGCCTTGCCTCTTCAACAGTCTTATCCGCACACAGCAGCTCATCATAGGTGGATATGTCCACCCCATAGAAACATGGCATCTTGATAGGAGGGCTGGCTATGCGCAGATGCACTTCGCTTGCCCCGGCCTCCCTGAGCAGGGAGACTATCCGCCTTGAAGTAGTCCCTCTGACGATGGAATCATCAACAAGCACCACTCTCTTGCCGCTGACAATGGACCTGACTGCAGAAAGCTTCATCCTGACACCCTTTTCCCTCATGGCCTGGGAAGGCTGTATGAATGTACGGCCTATATATTTGTTCTTCACCAGCCCCATCTCGTATGGCAGTCCGGCAGCCTCGCTATATCCCATAGCGGCACTAAGACTGGAATCAGGCACACCTACTACTATATCTGCCTGCACCGGAGCCTCCTCATAGAGGATACGGCCTGTCTCCTTCCTGAAGCCATGTACGTTCCTTCCGTCTATATCGCTGTCCGGGCGGGCAAAGTAGACATATTCCATTGCACACATAGCATGACGGCAGTCGGCAGAGTATTTTCTGCTCCTGAGTCCATGATGGTCGATGGTCACTATTTCCCCTGGCTCGACATCCCTTATGAATTCCGCACCGATGACATCAAAGGCACAAGTCTCGCTGCTGACGACATAGCCGCCGTCAAGGCGCCCTATTGAAAGGGGTCTCAGCCCATGCCTGTCCCGGCAGGCATAGATTCTGTTTTCCGTCATTATCAGTACGGCAAATGCCCCTTCAACTGCATTGAGGGCATTTACAATGGAAAATATCCTCGGTTTGCTGCCAGTCCCGTCTTTTTTTATAAGATGTGCAAGGACTTCGCTGTCCGAAGATGACTGGAAAAGGCTTCCACTGTCCTCAAGGGACTTGCGCAGAATGGCATAGTTTACAAGATTGCCATTATGTGCAAGTGCAAAATCCCCTGTATGATGACGGAAAAGGAATGGCTGTACATTCTCGAGCCCGCCGCCACCAGTAGTTGAATACCTGACATGACCTATGGCAATATCCCCCTTTAGGGATGCGAGCCTTTCCTCGTCAAAGACTTCCATCACAAGGCCCTCACCCTTGACGCGCTTCAGGCCGGAAGGGCCGCCGGCAACGATGCCGCATCCCTCCTGTCCCCGGTGCTGCAATGCATGAAGACCATAATATGTAAGATTTGCGGCATCCGGCACACCCCAGATGCCAAAGACGCCGCATTCTTCATTCAGACCGTTCATTTTCCCCTGAAATATCGTACTGCATTGTCGAACAGGGGCTGTTCAAGTTCCTCCTCGATATTCTTGAACAAGTTCCGTTCATATCTTTCCGTATGTCCCATCTTGCCGAGAATCTGGCCGTCCGGACTTATGATGCCCTCTATAGCATAATAAGACCCGTTTGGATTGTACGGAGACTCCATGGTCACTTCTTCGGTGACAGGATCGACATACTGGAAAGCCACCTGCCCGGCTGCAAAAAGTCTGGCAGCCAGTTCCTCATTGACCACGAACTTCCCTTCTCCGTGACTTACCGCTATCGTATGCAGGTCACCGACAGAGAATCCGGCAAGCCATGGGGAATTGACCGAAGCGACCCTCGTTGTGACCATCTGGGATATGTGCCGGTTGATGTCATTCCTGAACAGGACCGGTGAGTCTTTTGTCACCATCCCGAGCCTTCCATATGGGAGAAGACCAGACTTCACAAGGGCCTGGAATCCGTTGCAGATACCGAGGATAAGGCCTCCCCTGTCCAGAAGTCTGTGTATCTCTTCCGCTATATCTTTGTTGTTGAGAACATTGGCAATGAATTTTCCGCTTCCGTCAGGTTCGTCCCCGGCCGAAAATCCTCCGCTCAGTGCGAATATATGGCACTCTGAAATGCCTTTCCTGAGTTCTGCGATAGAAGCGGATATATCCTCCCCGGTAAGGTTCCGGAAGACACACATGCGTACATCAGCCCCGGCCTTGCGGAACGCCTTGGCAGTATCATAGTCGCAATTGGTACCAGGGAACACAGGGAGACAGACAACCGGGGTCTCTACAGGAGTGCCCTTATACTTCATGTCAGCCTTTTTCCGCTTTAACGGCTCTTTACCGTCAAATCCGCCAGGGACAAGTTTTCTGTGTGACGGGATGCACGTATCAGGATATATTTTCGCGAATCTGGCGCCATTGGACTCCATCAGGTCAAAGACAGAAAAGGCTTCCCCGTTGATATGCAGCATGCCGTCCTCACCATCAGTGACGGTACCGAGATATTCGGCTGCCGGGAAGTCAAGAGGTTTCTCGCACTCCACGACAATTGAACCGTAACTGTAATTGAAAAGCGTATCCTCCGGTATCTTGACATCCACTCCGAACGCATTCCCGAACGACATCTTGCATATGGCCTCAGCCACACCTCCGAACCCGACTGCATAGGCAGCGACTATATTGCCGGACTCGATCTGCCCATGGACATATTCGAAATTGGCCTTCAACTGTTCAGTGTCAGGCATATGGTTCTTCAATGGAGTATGTCTTATGAGATAGAGTCTGTCACCGTCCCACTTGAGTTCCGGAGAAATGACCTTGCCGGCATCGACTGTCGTGATTCCGAATGCCATGAGCATAGGAGGGACATTGATGTGCTCGAATGTCCCGCTCATCGAGTCTTTTCCGCCGATTGACGGCAGGCCGAGAGCAGTCTGCATCTTTATCGCACCAAGGAGGGCACTCAATGGCTTGCCCCAGGATTTAGGGTCATGGGACATCCTCTCGAAATACTCCTGATAGGAGAACCTCATCTTCTTGTATGAGGCTCCGGCTGCAACGGCCTTGGCACAGGCCTCGACAACCGAATATGACGCCCCATGATAAGGGCTCCAGGAAGAAATATACGGATTGTAGCCGAATGCCATCACGCTTGCCGTATCTGTGTATCCGTCAGCGGGAAGTTTCTGTACCGACACCTGGGTCTCGGTTGTCTGGAGACATCCTCCGAACGGCATCAGGACAGTTGAGCGGCCTACCGTGGAGTCGAACATCTCGACAAGGCCCTTCTGCGAAGTGACATTCCAGTCCTGGAGATTATTGACAATCCTTTCTTTGAGTGTTTCGCCCTCGACCTTACGCACAAACGGGTCTGTTTCCTCAACTGCAGCCACAGTAGCGTCAGCGTAATGCCTTGCCCCTGCACTGTCGATGAATTCACGCGAGAGATCCACGACAAGGCTGTCCCTGTTGTACATCCTGAGGCGGCCTGTATCAGTGACATCGGCCACATGCGTGACCTCAACGTTCTCTTCAGCGCAATATTTTTCAAAAGCCAGCCTGTCACCGGACTCGACGACTACAGCCATTCTTTCCTGGGACTCGCTTATGGCAAGTTCAGTGGAATTGAGCCCGCTGTACTTCACCGGCACCCGGTCAAGATAAATGTCAAGGCCTTCGGCCAGTTCCCCTATGGCCACGCTTACTCCCCCGGCACCGAAATCATTGGACTTCTTGATGAGCCTTGTCACTTCCGGCCGGCGGAAAAGACGCTGGAGTTTCCTTTCCTCAGGGGCATTGCCTTTCTGCACCTCGCTTCCGCATGTCTCGAGCGAGGCTTCAGTATGTTCTTTTGACGAACCCGTGGCACCTCCGATTCCGTCCCTGCCGGTACGTCCTCCAAGAAGCAGGATTACATCTCCAGGGACAGGGCTTTCCCTGCGTACGTTCTCAGCCTTTACGGCACCGACGACAGCACCTACCTCAAGCCTCTTTGCGACATAGCCCGGGTGGTATATCTCCCTGACATGAGTAGTGGCGAGACCTATCTGGTTGCCATAACTTGAATAGCCTGCCGCAGCCTTGCGGCTGATGACCTTCTGAGGCAATTTGCCAGGCAGAGTATCCGAAACTTTCTGGTATATGTCCCCCGCCCCTGTCACGCGCATTGCCTGATAGACATAACTCCTGCCGGAAAGGGGATCCCTGATGGCACCGCCGAGACAGGTTGCAGCCCCTCCGAACGGCTCTATTTCAGTAGGATGGTTATGGGTCTCGTTCTTGAACTGGAGCAGCCATCTCTCTGTCTTTCCATCGACATCCACGTCGACATATATGCTGCAGGCATTGTTTTCCTCGCTGACTTCGAGATCATCGAGCAGTCCATGCGCCTTGAGATAGCGTGCCCCTATTGTTGCCATATCCATGAGACAGATACTTTTCTGCTCCCTGCCAAGTTCCTTGCGCATCTTCAGGTAGAGTCTCCAGGTGTCTTCAATCTCATCCTTCATGAAAGACTCCTCGAAGGCGACACTCTGGAGTTCAGTAGTGAAAGTGGTATGACGGCAATGGTCGCTCCAGTATGTGTCGAGGATACGCAGTTCCGTCTCATACGGGTCACGCCCCTCTTTTCTGAAATAATTGACCACTTCCCGGAGATCATCGCCGTTCATGGCAAGTCCCATTGACTTGCAATATGGGGCAAGGTCCTCTTCCTTAAGCGAAGTCAGGCCCTCAAGTACCTTGACAGGGACAACAGGGGCCTGCTCGGTATCGCTAAGTACGGACAGGTCCTTCTGCCGTGATTCTACCGAATTGATATAGTAGTGTCTGATTCTGGCTATATCATCGTCTGTAACATTCCTGTCAAAAATCAGGAGCCTGGAACTTTTTATACGTACATCAGCCTGAGGATCGATGAGCCTGACACAATCCACTGCCGAAGCAGCCCTCTGGTCAAACTGGCCGGGAAGGTATTCAACCGCCAGATAGCGGCAGTCCGACAGATCGCACTCATCGGATACGCAGTCCGTCATAATCTCCCCGAACACACTGTAACGGCTTTTCTCGAGAAGTTCCGGGGTAAAACCGAACAGATCGTATACATTAAGAAGTCTGAGGCTTCCGAGAGAAAGTCTCAGGTTTTCATTCAATTCGTTCATCAGGCTTCTTGCCTCTACCTGAAATTCACGATATTTTTCAACAAAGACCCGGTAATTGCCCATATTATTTCTTATGTTATTGTTTCCTTTTCAGACAAATCTCGCCGCCCATCCGGCATAAAACTCTTCAGGAGTCATAGGGACAAAAGTGATATGCCCCATCTTCCGCTTCGGCCTCGACTGCGACTTGCCGTAAAGATGCACATAGACCCCTTTGCCGGCCTCGCCGCAGAACGCATTGTCGATATCCTCCCCGGAAGCGACCTCCACACCGGGGCCAGCCCCTCTGAGAGACTCCGCCACTATCATCTTGGCAGCATCGAGATCCTGCCCGAGAATATTCTTCATCATCACTGCAGGAGCCACAAGTTCCGGCTTTGTCAACGGCATGTCAAGAAGGAAGCGGCAGAGTTCGCGGAACTGGTTTGTGGTACATCCTTCGATAGTATAATGCCCGCTGTTGTGCGGACGCGGTGCCATTTCATTGAAATAGAATCTGTCTCCCTTGATAAAGAGTTCTATGGCAAGGATACCTGAATATCCGCATCCTTTCATGAATGCCTCGCACGCAGACACAATC
>JADILX010000016.1 GCA_017695025.1 Candidatus Cryptobacteroides excrementavium | reverse complement strand
GTCAGGGACAACATCGGCTACGTAGTAGGAGGGGCCTCAGTGATCTGGAAGGCAGCGAACCCGAACGAGATAGCGGGGATAGAGGAGTACGAGCAGATAAGGAATGTGAGTGAAGACCCGTTCGTGGAGTTTGACACTTCCGCTGGAGTGTTCGTGACTTCGGAGGCATATTCGGCCTATGGTGCCAGGAGATAACAATTCATGAATGAGAATATTATGAACAGATATAAATTAATCATACTGGTGTTGGCCATATTGTTCCCGGCTGCCCTGCCGGCCCAGAATGTCAACATTACAGGTAAGGTCCAGGATGAATCGGGGGCTCCTCTTGTCGGCGTGACCGTATATCAGGAAAACAATACATCCAATGGGTCTGCAACAGATGCGGACGGAGTGTACCGTCTGTCAGTCCCTCAGAATTCCTCTATTGTCTTTTCCTGTCTGGGCTATGTCTCCCAGACTGTCAGGACAGGGAGGAGAAGCACAATAAACGTCACTCTTGAAGAGGACAGGCTGATGCTCGATGCGGTGGAAGTGGTAAGTGTCGGATACGGCTCGGTGGCAAGGCGCGACCTTACCGGCTCCGTGAGCAAGGTAGAGATGGATGATCTGAGAAAGACTTCCAACTCCAACTTCGACCAGGCCATAGCAGGAAAGATTGCAGGGGTCGTGGTGACAAGCGGGGACGGCCAGATAGGGGCAGAGGCCAATATCACCATCCGCGGGAACAACTCGCTGACCCAGAGCAATGCGCCTCTATACGTCATAGACGGATTCCCGACGGAGAGTTCCATGGCCCTGGCCATCAATCCGTCTGACATCGAGTCGATAGATGTCCTCAAGGACGCATCCTCTACGGCAATATATGGGGCCCGCGGAGCCAATGGAGTCATCGTGATCACAACAAAGCAGGGTATTGAAGGAAAGCCTAAGGTGAATTTCTCCTCCAACTGGACTGCAAGCACTATACTCAACAAGCCTGAAATGATGGGCTCATATGACTTCGTGTCCTATATGTTCGATTTTTATGACGCCATAGGCTCCACTTCCAACCCGTATGTCAGGAATCCCGAGGACCCGTCCAATCTCTATACCCTTGAAGACTATAAGGATGTACAGGGCGTGGACTGGCAGGACAATGTCTACAGGACAGCCTTCATGCAGCAGTATAATGTCTCCCTGTCCGGTGGCAGCAAGACAGCAGGCAACCGCTACAATGTGGGCTTTTCGGCAGTGGACCAGGACGGTATAATAGTCAGCTCCAATTTCCAGCGTTATCAGGGCAAGATCAATTTCACCCAGAAACTCGGCCGGAAAATCGAGGTCAACTTCAATGTAAACTATTCCCGTTCCATCACAAGCGGCATGAACCCTACCTCCCCGTCATCGCAGCAGACAGCCTCAAGCTGGTTCATCTATTCGCTTCTTGGCTACCGCCCTATAAAACCTCTCTACCTGCTTGCGGACGGAGGCTCTATGCTTGATGACTACATGGATGAGAATCTTGACGACAGCGCGGACTACCGTTTCAATCCGGCCAAGACCGTCAGGCACGAGTACCGCAAGAATGTGGTGGACTATCTCGCTGCCAATGTGGCATTGAACTACGATATCATCAGCGGCCTGAGGCTCAGGATTACCGGAGGATATACAATGAACAACAGGAAGCGCGAGGAGTTCAACGGAAGCCAGACTGCCACCGGATATCCAGGCTCCCGTGCCGGTAAAGGGATCAACGGCGGTGTCTACTATACCAATTCCACGACATGGCTCAATGAAAACACCCTTACATGGACAAAGCATATCAGAGGCCTGCATCATCTGCAGGTGCTCGGAGGATTCACCATGCAGGGACAGACACAGTCCTATCAGGGGGTCGTATCCAATAACATGTCTACCGAAGCCCTCGGGCTCAACGGGCTGCATACCGGCGACTATCAGACTGTCACCCCGTGGGAGTACAACTGGATGCTGCTTTCGGGACTGTTCCGCCTCAACTACAACTACAAATACAAGTACTACCTTACAGCATCATTCCGTGCTGACGGCTCTTCGAAATTCCCTGAGCATAACAGATGGGGATATTTCCCGTCTGTGGGGCTTTCGTGGAACTTCAACAGGGAGAACTGGCTCAAGGATGCCTCATGGCTCAGCACAGGAAAACTCCGTGCTTCATGGGGAATGACCGGAAACAACAGGACGACTACCCCGTATGATTTCTACAGCCAGATTTCCACACTTCCAGGCAGTACATCGAGCATGGACTATGTGTTCGGGGGAGTGATTGTCCCGGGGTATTATCCGTCAAACATGAGCAATGACAGGCTTAAATGGGAGACCACCGAACAGTACAACCTTGGCCTTGATTTCGGGGCCTTTGACAACAGGCTGAAACTCACGGCGGACCTGTATCTCAAGAACACATATGACCTTCTTCTTTCTGCAACCATTCCAGCCACATCGGGTTACCAGACAGCAATGCTTAATGTAGGCTCCATGCAGAACAAGGGCCTCGAACTCACATTGGATGCTGTCCCTGTGCGGACGAAGGATTTCGAGTGGAGCATGAACTTCAACATAGCCTTCAACAGGAACATTGTGACAGCCCTTAACGACAACCAGTACTCGCTTTTCTCGAGGGTGACATGGAACATGGACTACAACAGCCAGTATCCGTACATAACACAGGTCGGGAAATCCACGGGACTGATGTATGGCTACATTTATGAGGGTACATACAAGAACGATGAGTTCAACAACGGGACATCCCTCAAGACCGGGATTCCGTATCTTGAAAGCATCGGCAAGGACAATGTCCGTCCAGGAGACCCGAAATACAAGGATATCAACGGCGACGGAGTCATCGATGACGGTGACAGGACAGTCATAGGCAGGGGGCAGCCGATACATACCGGAGGATTTACCAATACATTCAGTTTCTATGGCTTCGACCTGAACATATTCTTCCAGTGGAGTTATGGCAACGATGTCCTCAATGCCAACAGATATGTGTTTGAAGCCGGACGCAAGGCTGAACTCAACCAGTATGTGTCGTATATGGATCATTTCGACCCCGTGACCAACCCGGACAGCAACATCCCGCGCATCAGGGCCAGAGGCATGGAGAACTATTCCAGCAGGGTGGTTGAAGACGGCTCATACCTGAGGCTGAAGAACATAACCCTCGGTTACACGCTTCCTCGCAGGGTGCTCAGGAAGATGCATTTCGACACCATGAGGTTCTATGTGTCATTTGACAATATCTATACATGGACGGAATATTCCGGTGTTGACCCTGAAGTGTCCACAAGGAATTCAGTGCTCACCCCGGGATTCGACTGGTCTGCCTATCCGCGGGCATTCAGCATGACAGGCGGCATTTCATTCACATTTTAATCATTACCGGAAATGAAAAGATTGATATATGCATTGACTACGGTGTCTGTACTTGCTTCCTGCAGCCTGCTTGACGTGAAGCCGGAAGTGATAATGAAAGATACCTATTACAACAGCGAGCAGGAGGTAATATATGGCCTGGCCGGAGTATATGGAGTGATGAACAACGAGGATTTCTATGGGGCCACATATTCCATTACCTGTTCTTCCAATGATGACCTGATGTATTACAGGGGGTCTACTCCTACATACCAGATAGACCTTCTGGAGCATAGCCCCGGGTCTATCGAGATATACAATCTCTGGTGTGCCCTTTATAAGGGCATCAAGAATGCCAATGCCTTTATGGACGCAGTGGAAGATTCCGGGTTTGACCCGGATGATATATATTGGAACGAGGCAAGGTTCATGAGGGCGTGGTACCATTTCCTCCTGGCCCAATGCTGGGGCGATGTGCCTCTCCTTGACTTCGAGAACACGAACTCCCAGCATCTGAATATTGCCAAGACTTCACAGTATGAAGTCCTCAAATGGGTCATTGCCGAGATGGAGGCGAGCCTTCCGTTCATCCCGAAGAGCCTTGACAATGCCCCGTCCCGTGTCACCTATACCACAGTCGAGGGCATAATCGCAAGAGTCTGCCTTTTTACGGCAGGGGCCTCGGTCGACAGGAAGGGAGACAGTCCGGAACAATACTGGAAGAAAGCCATGGACTACAGCAAGGACGTCATTGACAGCAGGCTCCACCGCCTCAACGACAGTTATCCGGCAATCTTCATCAATATGATATCTGATAAATATGACACTGAATATCATGAGTCCATGTGGGAGGCAGACTTTATAGGCAACCGTGAGGATGCCAGCCATTATTCCAATGGACGAATAGGAGAATTGAACGGGCTCCAGAGTTCTCCTGGCGGCAACTATGACCAGTGCCTGTGCAATTTCTCGTATGCATTCTACAATGCTTCCCTCTATCTGTGGGATCTCTACTGGCAGACAGACAGGACTGATGACGAGAATGCCCTTAAGACCATTACGGACGAGAGGCAGAACTGGAATATCCCTCCGTACAACTATGCCGGTTCCACGACCATAGGCCCTTACGGTGACAATCCGGAAGGCAAGAACACCTGTACGGCAGGCATCGACAAGACCCCTTATGTCTACAATAAGGTCTCTACCACAGACGATCCGACTGTCGGCGGAGGAATGAGAAATTGCGGGAAGTTCCGCAGGGAGACAATATATGAGGGGACACGCTCGTCTCCAAGCCTTTACAACCAGATCAATTTCCCGATACTCCGGTATTCGGATGTGATGCTGATGTATGCCGAAGCATATAATGAATATCACAGGGCACCGTCCCAGGAAGTCTATGATATAGTGGCCGAGATCCGTACAAGGGCGAAAGTGAAGACCCGTCCGTATTCTGAATATGATGATTATGACTCTTTCAGACAGTTTGTCATCAATGAGAGAGGACGGGAACTCTGTTTCGAGGCTTTGCGCAAATATGACCTCATCAGATGGGGTATATATGTGTCCCAACTCAAGAAATATGCCGAATGGACGCAGGATGCCCGCTGGTCAGGCACCGGAAATACGGCGGCTCATGCCTTGCGTCTTGCCTCTGTGCAGGAGAGACATGTCGTACTGCCGATACCTTCGATTGAGATAGGCGTCAACCCGAATCTTGTCCAGAACCCGCTGTGGTAGACAGGAAGCCGACATGATACAAATGTTTTCAAAATGAATACAGACATGAAAAAATATATTTTGCTCCAATGCTGTCTTCCGATGCTCCTGTTTGCATCGTGCCGCAATCAGGACTATATTGAAGCCGACTATAACGTAAGGCTCTCGCAGACCAATACCTATCGTGCAGGGGAGCCGGTGAAGTTCGAAATCATAGGCAATGTCGACAACCTGCTCTTCTATTCAGGTGAGACCGGGCACGAATACAGATATCATGACCGTTATATCGTGGCTCCCGAAGATGTCCTTGAGGCCGAGTTCTCGATGAGTATAAGGCCTCTGTACGGCTACGAAGGTGCACTGGACATCTATGTGTCGGACTCGTTCGACGGCCTGGGCGGAGAAGACCCTGAAGCCGACAGGGCTGCGATAAGGGAGATGTATGCAGCAGGGATGCCGGGCTGGGTACACATGGCGGACTATGAGGACATCGGGATGGGCCCTGACGGGTGGACACTGTATAAGGACTATGTGATTGACCTCAAAGACTATGTGGACAAATGTTCTATAGCCCTTCACTGGCATCCCGGCCGGACCAATCCCGAGACCCAGGCAGCGTCCTCCCAGAGGACATACTGGATAAATGCCGACCTTGTGACGGACTTCGGGCAGGGGACGAACAGCATCAATATCCGGAATATCGAGTGGGTGTCTGTCATGATGAACTCCTATTATGATGATGACCCGTATGTCATAAACAAGGGTAACGGCTATGTCAATTTCAATTTCAGCGGTGCCGACCTTATCCTGCAGGGGTGTTCAAATACCGACCTTGACTTTGACATCGATGCATGGATCATCTCCGAACCGATGGCCCTGACAGCCGTCCAGAACGATCAGCCGCTTGTCATCAAGGATATGCAGAACTATATGACATCCTACGAGTACACATGGAATGAGCCGGGGACGTATGTCGTCACATTCGTAGGCATCAACACCAACTATGCCGGCGAGTCACAGTTAAACAAAGAATTCAAGATAACCATTCTCTGAAATGAAAACCGATAAGATAAAAGATATGATCAACAAGACAAGCCTGGCGGCAGCACTTTTCTGCCTGCTGATGTCCTGCTCGGACATAAATGCGATAAGGGATTCAATAAAAGACCAGAACGACAGGCTCTCCGCCCTGGAGAATGCCCTTGAAAAAGTGAATGACAATACTCTTGCCATTTCTGAACTTATGGGAGGCAAGGTGCTCATTACAGGATTTGAAGATGTGACGGACAGCGGAGGAAATGTTATTGGGTATGTACTTGAATTGAGTGACGGCCAGAAAGTTGAGGTGACTTTCGGTGACAGGCTCGATGCATTAGTGCCTGTAATCGGGATTGATGCCGAGGGCCGGTTCATATA
>JADILX010000015.1 GCA_017695025.1 Candidatus Cryptobacteroides excrementavium | reverse complement strand
AAAACTTGTGGAACTCCTGCTCCCGGCTATCACCGGGGTCATACCTGAACTCGCCCCGCATGTAACTTATTATGATTTTGTGGTAGCCAAGGACGGAAGCGGGGACTTTTTTACGGTGCAGGAGGCTGTAGATGCCGCGCCTGACTATTGCAAGCAGTCCGGGACGAGAATCCTTATAAGGGAAGGGGTCTACAGGGAGAAACTTACCGTGCCTTCCAACAAGCAGAAACTTCATCTGACAGGGGAAAATGTCTGGAAGACTGTCATCTCGTGGGATGACTATGCCCTCAAGGCCGGGCCGACAGGCTATCCTATGGGTACTTCCGCAACATCCACGGTATTCATGCATGCGGATGACTTCCTTGCGGAAAATCTGACCTTCGAGAATACTGCAGGAGAAGGCAAGGCCATAGGCCAGGCCTGTGCAATCACCGTGGACGGGGACAGGGCTGCATTCCTGAACTGCCGCTTCCTCGGCAACCAGGATACAATGTATAATTTCGGCCCGGGACAGAGACAGTATTTCAGAGACTGTTACATTGAAGGGACAACGGATTTCATCTTCGGTTTTGCGACGGCATATTTTGACGGCTGCACCATAAAGAGCAAGAAAGACAGTTATGTGACGGCCGCTGCGACTCCTGAGGGGGAGAAATACGGGTATGTCTTCAGGAACTGTACCCTCGTGCATGCAGACGGTGTGTCGGAAGTATACCTTGGCCGTCCGTGGAGGCCATATTCAAGGACGGTGTTCATAAACTGCCTGCTCGGGGACCATATTCTGCCTGCGGGATGGCACAACTGGGGTAAGCCCCATGCTGAGAAGACATCATTCTATGCCGAATACGGCAGCCATGGGCCGGGAGCCGCAGGAAAGGATGCCAGGGTGCCGTGGGCGCATTTCCTGAAGGAAAAAGACCTTGCAGACTATACACCGGAAGCCGTACTCGGCCCTGCGGATGCCCCGAAGGCCACCACATCGCCTGAAACATCGGCCTGGTATTTTAAAGTGTTCTGACCGGTATTTTTTTGAGATGAGCCGGGGATTGTGTAAATTTATAAGATGATTTCAAAGAAAAGACGGGATATGGGCAAGAAGACAATAATGATATTTTCCATTCTGCTGCTGGTGCTGCTTGTTACTGCTCCGGCAGCCGTCCTCCGTTCCGCCCCTCTTGACTGTATCTTCGAGCATTATTCATCTGAAGACGGGCTTTCCCACAATTCCATCTCAGATATCCATCAGGACAGGACCGGTTACATATGGCTGTGTACCTGGTATGGCCTGAGCCGCTTCGACGGCAACAGATTTGTCAACTATACGATACTTCCGGGAGACTATACCAATCTTTCGCACAACAGGATATTGTCCATTGACGAAGACATGGCCGGAGCCTTGTGGATTACCACCTATGACTACCGCCTGTTCCGGTTCGACCCGGTCAAGGAAAAATTCACGGCCATTCCGGATGACGTCATGGACATGAACCTCGGGAACGTACAGGTGAAACTCTTTCATTGTGACCGTGCGGGCAATACATGGGTGTCTCTGGACGGGGCCGGTCTCTGCCGTATTTCACCTTCTCTTGAGTCTAAGGCCTATTTCGGAAACGGGGACAATATTGTCGGCCGGCATGTGAAGGCGATATATGAAGATTCTGACGGTGCAATATATACGGTGTCGGAACTCGGGATAACAGTGATCCGGGACGGGGAGCCGTTTCTGCTTTCCCGCTCATCCGGCGCCGTGTCGTTTTCAGAATTCGGAAGCAGGCTCTATTTCCTTTCCGGGGACCAGTTGCTGTCAATAGACAGGAAGACAGGCCAGCAGTCAAAAGTGTCTCTTGCAGAGTATGCATCCGGACGGGCCACTGCCATGTCCCTTAGCGGCAGCGGGGACTCGAGATGTCTTTATATAGGCTTCAGTGACAACGCTGTGGCTTCAGTGGATACTTCAAGTCTGTCTCTGGATGTCCACAGGACGGACATGGGCCGTGTCCGCTATCTTTTCCCTGATTCAGAGGGCCTTCTGTGGGTGGCGACAGAACGTACGGGTATATGGTCATACAATCCGGAGAAATCTGCTTTCCGCCATTACGAGCATCCTCGCAATGTCATGTCCTATTATGTGGATTCTCTGGCAATGGTAAAGGAACACGACGGACAGCTCTGGATCAAGATGAACAACTACGGGTTCGGCTATTATGACAGGGAGAATGACACCATAGTCCCTCTTGACAATGTAAAGGACGGGGAGAAATGCCGTTTCATGAACGGGGTAGCCTGCTTTGAAGTGGACAGTACCGGAGTGGTCTGGTTCTCTACCGTTATGCGCGGGCTTGAAAGGGTCACCGTTGTCGCCCCCAAGGTAGAGGTGACAGTCCCTCCGACACGTTCTGCTGACGAACTTTCATCCTCGGAGGTACGTGCGGTATTCCGGGACAGCAGGGACAATGTATGGGTGGCCACGAAGAGCCGGGAACTCTATCTCTATGCTCCGGACATGTCGTCATGTCACCGTTTTCCGGACTCGTGGGGGCTGGGTAACATATATTCCATATTCGAGGATTCTTCCGGGAACATATGGCTCGGGACAAAAGGCGACGGGCTTGTGCGTCTCACCCGTACCGGCCAGGGCTACAGGGTGTCCCGCCGTTGTCGCCACGATTGCAGCGACAGGACATCGGTAAGTTCCGACAACATCTATTCCATCACACAGGACCGGGATGGACGTATGTGGTTCGGCACCTATGGCGGGGGCATCTCGATGCTGTCTTCTCCTGACGCCATTGACTTCAATACGGTATATGACAGTTTCCCGGACTATCCGCTCGGGCACGGGGACAGGGTCAGATATGTGCACTGCATGCCTGACGGCAGGATGCTTGTAGCCACAATTGCGGGGCTGATATGGTTCTGGCCGCAGGACAAGCCGGAACTCATCTCTTTCCATTCTGTCAGGAAAGTGCCCGGGGACATCCATTCTCTCGGCAACAACGACATCATCTACATATTCGATGACAATGATGGAAACACGTGGCTCTGCACATTCGGGGGGGGCATAAACAGGATAGGTTTCGACGGAGACAATGCAAGGTTTGACGTCATCAGCGCTGCCGACGGGCTGTCGAGCAATATTGTGCTGTCGGCGGTGTGCGCTGAAAACGGTGACATCTGGCTTGCCACCGAGACCGGCATTTCCAAGATATCCGGACAGGGGCAGTCTGTCACCAATTATACCAAGTATGACGGCCTTATACCCACAACTTTCAGCGAAGCCACCTGTGCACGGCTTAAAGACGGCACTCTTGTGTTCGGTACCTATGACCATCTGTACAGGATTGACCCTGATGACTTCGTGTATACACCAGAGCCACTGATGCTTGTACTGTCAGGCCTGAGCATTGACGGCAAACGTGTATCCCTTGGGGAGAGGATAGAGATTCCGCACGATGCCTCATTCTTCAGGATAGATTTTTCTTCTCTGAACTACCGTCTGCAGGGGATGGTCAACTGTTCCTATATGCTTGACGGATATGACAAGGACTGGATTGCAGGCCAGACAAGCAGTGCCACATATTCGGGGATTCCTCCGGGCAAATATGTCTTCAGGGTAAAGGCTTCGTCTTCTCACGGTAACGATGCCGACATGGATGAGGTCTCCATCGGGCTGCGGGTAAGGCCGGCCGCATGGAACTGTCTTGCCGCAAGACTTGCCTATGCCGTTGCCTGCCTGCTTGTGGTGGCCATCCTGATAAAGATGTTCCTCACATCCATGAAACTGAGAAATGATGTCCGGCTTGAGCAGAATCTCAACAATCTCAAGGTACGCTTCTTTACCAATATTTCACATGAACTCAGGACGCCCCTGACCCTTATATTGGGAGGAATCGATGACATCCGTAAGCATGTGCCGGAAGGCGACAGGTCGGAATACAGTGCTAACATGGTCTACAAGAATGCCCGGCGCATGATGTCCCTTGTGGACCAGTTGCTTGACATCCGCAGGATTGTCAGCGGAAAGATGCGCCTGAAGGTAAGCCATCTCGATGCGGTGCAGATGCTCCGCTCGGTGTATGATGATTTCAAGGATATGGCAGCAGAGAGAAATATGGAACTCAGCCTGACCCTCCCGGCTGACTCTCTGATGGTATGGGGCGATGCCGGCCGGCTCGAGGCCCTGGTCTACAACCTTGTATCCAATGCCTTCAAATACACTGCCGACGGAGGCCGTATAGAGGTTGCCATTTTTTATAAGGAAGGTGCGGGTGAATATACCATCATGGTGAAAGACAACGGTATAGGCGTGCCTAAGGATAAGAGGACGGCGATATTCGAAATGTTTGTCCAGGCCTCTGATGCATCATTCAGGGACATGTCGAGCAGCGGGGTGGGACTTTCTTTCTGCAAGGAGATTGTCCAGATGCATGGCGGGCGTATCTGGGTAGAGAGCCAGATCGGGAAAGGCTCCAGGTTTTATGTGACGCTCCCGGTCGGGAAAGAGCACTTTTCTGAGGAGACGGCAGAATTTGTCGAAGACGCGGCAGAGACGGCCGATGCCGGGGAACAGAGCGGACTTGGACGCTACAGGCTCACCCCGACTTTCCCTGCCGATGCCCTCAAGGTGCTGGTCGTGGAAGACAATGCAGAACTCAGGGTGTACATATACAACTGCCTTATCAACAGGTATGATGTCCATGATGCATCCAATGGCAAGGAGGCTCTTGACCTGATTGCCGGGGGCTGGATGCCGGACATGATTGTGACCGACCTGATGATGCCGGAAATGGACGGGATAGAGTTCATCAACAGGATACGGGCAGATTTCAATACGAGTCACATCCCTGTCATAATGATAACGGCGAAACACGAGAACGACACTCATGTCAAGGCCATGAAATACGGGGCTGACGGCTATATTGCGAAACCGTTTACAATGGAACTGCTGACGGCGAGAATAGAGAATCTTCTTGACAGGAGAAAGGCGCTCATCTCAAGGCTTTCCGTTGCCGTGTCCGGTACGGCGGCCGGGAGCCGCGGGGCAGGCAGCCGGCAGCAGAAGATTGATATTTCCCCTGACGAGATAGTCATTACCGACAGGGATGAGGAACTGATAAAGAAAGTGATGAAATGGCTGGAGGACAATGTCTCCGACTCGGATGTGACCGTGGACAATCTGGCAAGTTATGTGGGGATGGGGAGGACTTCCATGTACAACAAACTCAAGGGCCTTACAGGCAAATCTCCGGTGGAACTCATCCAGGAGTTCAGGCTTGAGAAGGCGACCTACTACCTCAAGTCGGGCCAGTATTCCGTATCCGAGACTTCATAT
>JADILX010000014.1 GCA_017695025.1 Candidatus Cryptobacteroides excrementavium | reverse complement strand
CTCAAGCTGTGTCCCGTGGCTCCATCTTCAATTCCGGTATCTCTACCTCGAATTGACGCTCTCTGTTTTTCGGTACTTCTCTTGTACTGTCTCTGTCCAGTCTTTTCAATGAACTTCCTATGCCCCCTCCGGGATGTCCTCCCGCACCTCTCTTCCTGTCATCTCCTGGGCCTCTCAGAGCCCCTCTTCCCGAACGGGATTGCAAAGGTACACCTTTTTTCTTTCCCTCCAAACTTTTTTTTCAGTTTTTTTCATTTTTTCTTTTGTTCCGCACCCGGCTCCTTCCTATCTTTGCCGCCCGATTTAATATGTAATCATTATGGGACGAAAACTGCCGATACCGGCTATATTTATGTATGTCATACTTTTATGCGTGTCCTGCAACGAAAAGATGACACTGCCATCAAGAATAGACATGGATTCTGAAACCGTGACAGTTCCTGCCGCCGGAGGGCGATTTGCCGTTGCATACAGGCTGTCGTCATCAGTCGGGGACAAAAGCATTGAAGCCGTATGCCCATACGGATGGGTAAATTCATTCGACTATAGCACAGATGGAATCGTATCTTTCAATGTAGAGTCGAATGACGGGAAGAAAGACAGGGAGACCCGCATTACGGTAATACATTCCGATACATCCGTAGTATTCCGGATATTTCAGCACAATCCGGGGAAAGTACTCCCGGAAGAACTTGAAAACGCAAGATGGACCGCTACAAGATGCGACTTCGACCGGACAGGGACTAAATTCCATGCGCTGAACCCGGATATCCCATCCGAATTCCTGTCCGACCCGCTGACAGGAATATATAAGGTTATCACTGCAGAATCATTTGCCGGCATATACGCCAGGGACTGGAACAATGATCATCCTGACGACATGATGCTTCCCGAAGAAGCCCTTGTATTTGACTTCACCGATGAGACATACGGTATACGCAACTTTTACGATGTGGCTTTCTATGAGGGGGAAATGGCTGTAAGCGACGGGCAGGTCACCGCATCTGGAGCAACTGAAGTGGTGAGGATAGAAGGAGACTATACCCTCGACGAGGAGACAGGGCTTATCACCGTGGAGGACAAGTCCAACATGCACCGGGAGCATCCGCCCTGTCATATGTCCAGATGCCAGACAAGCCGGACATTCCCCAGGTGATGTACAGAATAAAAAATGTGAGCATATCATTTACCGGAGACAATCTCGGACTTCCCGTGACATCATCGTCCGGCACAAGATACAGCCTTCCGATGAATGTCCGGCTGTCTGCTTCCTATGAAAACCGATGGGACAGGCACTCACTTGCTGCGGCAGTAGAGGGCCAGGCTTATTTCGGAGGCCTTCCTGCAGGAGGGTGCTCCGTGGGAGCGGAATACGGGTTCAACTCCATTGCTGCGCTGAGGGCCGGATACCATTACGGCTCAAATAAAAACGGCCTGCCATCCTATGCTTCCATAGGGGCAGGCCTCAGTATGTTCGGGATAACGGTGGACGCGGCATATCTGATTGCCCCGGCCAGATCCGCCATGCACAACACCTTTATGGTAGGGATTGGCTACCGGTTCTGAGCAGTCTATTTGTTGAACAGCCTGTCAAGCAGGGCTGCCCTCTCCTGTGTAAGCCGTCTTATCCTCTGAATCTCCTCAGGATATGTCTTTGCAGGCATCTCTGCTTCAGTGCTGGCCTGTTCATAGAAAGTCCATACGGAGAAATTCGCCTCTATCGCCTTGGCCATACTGTCAGTCATGACATCCAGTTCCCTGTCTACGGTCTCGACAAGACGGCCCCGGACAGACGCCCATCTCTCTGCAACATCCCGACGGAACGTTTCATCATCCCAGAGACGCTGAAACCAGTCGTACTTCACGTAATTAGCCATCCAGAAACCGGCGAAAATCATCAGGTTCTCGAGCGGCTCCCCGTGCTCTGTCCTCTTGTCGTTGTCCCATCCCTTGTCTACATCCCAGACAGGGCCGAAGAAAAGTTTGTCCACTCCGCGCCGTTTGTACATGTATGTACTCGTATAGCCATCAACATCCTGGCAGAACTCCTTGACAATGATGAAATCAATAAGTGTCTTCTCATCGAGATATTTCCTCCAGCCATTCTGGGGGTCCGTAAAAGAGTCTGAGTACAGCACATTCTCCATCTTGCCGATGAAATCCGTGATATAGTCATACTGTGCGGGGTCATAGTCTTTGTCATCCGGGTATTTGTATGTCATCTGGACTCTCTTGTTCGGAGAAAAATGATTTCCCTCATGGAGGTCAGTCTCAATGATATAGCCGCCGGTTATCTTGTCCGGGGCAGAGCCGTCCGCCTCTGTCAGTTCATCGACTTCAATCCTCCCTTCCCTCTGTTCCATATGGTCGCTCATCTGGTAGAGGCCGTGATAACTGTCATTCATATAGACATTTATAAACTGGGAGCATGGAGTAAACAGTATGGCGGAAGGGTCATGGTAGTCGTCCGCAGGATTGAACAACTGACGTGAGACTTCGAATGCGAGATGGTTGCGCAGCAAAGACTTGTCCATGTCATGGGCAAGTATCACCCAACTCTTTGCCTTTGTATGATCAAGGCCGATCGGACTCACTTTCTCAGGAAATTTGAGCCTGTACGGCTTTTTAGGAAGAATCCATGTGGAATTGCCACGGCCTCTCACCTCCACGGGTTCATCATCCGGACTCCACCATCCGGATTCCGTGAACGGGCTGTATAGAGTGACCTTTGTATCCACATACTCGTCCTTGCTCACTATTTCGCTTTCCGGCTGGAGCCTGAGCACCGGCAATTCAGTATTGATCTGGGGGCAATTGAGACTGACCGTAAACCTTGTCTTGTCACCGTTCTCAGCCTCCACGACAAGTTCGAAGTCTTCGGCAAACGACACCGCCGTCTCACCGGACACAATCTTTTTCCCTCCGGCATAGACAGCCTTTCCGACAAAATCAAATACCGGGACAAGCATCTGGGGGTCATCTTTATCAATCCATGTCAGATACATGGCATCCAAAGTCCCCGCTTCGGCATCAATATCAAACTCTACCGGTCCGGGAAGGCCATTGGCCTCACCACCGATACTGAACGAAAGGAGTTCGCACTCACTACTTCTGAGGTCAGGCTTGCTCTCCGTGCAGGAACAACAGGCCAACGACAAGGCCATGCAGCACAGACCCCATAACAGAAATCTTTTTGTAATCATTTGATTGCTATTAGCGGTTATTAACTGAGGTTTTATAAGCACCGGTTCCGTCCAGGATACCGGATATGTTCACAGGTGCTACCGATGACCTATCACTTTACAAAAATAGGAAAAAATAAGTGAGAAACAAGAAAAGCGGCCTTCCAGAATTCTGGAAAGCCGCCTCGGGTCATCTGCGGACAAAGTCCGTCAGAGCGATATTACATCATGCCGCCCATTCCTGCGCCTGGAGCCGGAGCCGGTTCCTTCTCAGGAATCTCGGCGATGGCACACTCGGTAGTAAGGAACATGCCTGCGACAGAAGCCGCATTCTCAAGGGCCACACGTGACACTTTGGTAGGGTCGATGACACCGGCCTCATACATGTTGACAAACTCGTCTGTCCTTGCATTGTATCCGAAATCATCCTTGCCCTCACGGATCTTCTGTATGATCACACTGCCTTCAACACCTGCATTTGCAGCAATCTGGCGGAGCGGCTCCTCAAGGGCACGGGCAACGATATGGATACCTGTTGTCTCATCCTCGTTGTCACCTTTCATATCCTTAAGGACTTCAGCAGCACGCACATATGCAACACCGCCACCAGGGACAAAGCCCTCTTCGACTGCAGCGCGGGTAGCATTGAGAGCATCCTCTACCCTGTCCTTCTTCTCTTTCATCTCCACTTCAGTAGCGGCCCCTACATAGAGGACAGCCACACCTCCGGCGAGTTTGCCAAGACGCTCCTGCAGTTTCTCCCTGTCATAGTCGGAAGTAGTGGTGGATATCTGTTTCCTGATAAGGTCTGCCCTTTCTGCAATGTCAGCCTTGTTGCCGGCACCGTTGACAATAGTGGTATTCTCTTTTGTGATGACAACCTTCTCTGCCTTTCCGAGCATGTCTGGGGTAGTGTTCTCAAGAGTAAATCCTCTTTCCTCTGACACTACGACTGCACCTGTCAAAGTGGCAATATCCTGAAGCATTTCCTTGCGGCGGTCGCCGAAGCCAGGGGCCTTGACGGCGGCAATCTTCAATGTACCGCGCAGTTTGTTGACTACGAGTGTAGTCAGGGCCTCACCGTCTACATCCTCTGCAATGATAAGGAGTGAACGGCCTTCGCGGGCGATAGGCTCGAGGATAGGAAGAAGGTCTTTCATAGTGGAGATCTTCTTGTCAGTGATAAGAATCTGAGGATCTTCGAGAACAGACTCCATCTTCTCGCCGTTGGTCATGAAGTACGGGGAGATATATCCTCTGTCAAACTGCATACCTTCAACGACTTTCACCTCTGTCTCAGTACCCTTGGCCTCTTCGACTGTGATGACACCGTCTTTCTTTACCTTGGACATTGCGTCAGCGATGAGTTTGCCGATATAACTGTCATTGTTGGCTGAAATCGTACCGACCTGCTCAATCTTGGAGTAGTCATCCCCTACTGCCTGGCTATGGGCCTTGAGTTCAGCGACAACGGCTGCAACCGCCTTGTCGATACCGCGTTTGAGATCCATAGGGTTGGCGCCTGCCGTCACATTCTTCAGACCTACATTGATGATGGCCTGGGCAAGGACAGTCGCTGTGGTAGTACCGTCACCGGCCTGCTCGTTGGTCTTGGAAGCAACTTCCTTGACCATCTGTGCCCCCATGTTGGCGAACTTGTCCTCAAGTTCAACCTCCTTTGCGACAGTGACACCATCCTTTGTCACCTGAGGTGCACCGAACTTCTTGTCGATAACGACGTTGCGTCCCTTAGGGCCGAGTGTCACCTTTACAGCATTTGCCAGAGCGTCAGCGCCCTCTTTCATCTGGGCACGCGCATCAATATTGAATTTTATGTCTTTTGCCATAATCTATGCTCCTTAAATTATAATATATTATTCAACACTTTCAGACAAGCCTTACAGTATAGCGAATATGTCAGACTGTTTCATGATGAGGTACTTCTTGTCATCTACAGTGACCTCTGTGCCTGCATATTTTCCATAAAGGACAACATCACCGGCCTTAACCTCCATAGGCTCGTCTTTCTTTCCCGGGCCGACTGCCAGAACTGTCCCCTGCTGAGGTTTCTCTTTTGCCGTATCAGGAATATAAAGTCCTGCCGCTGTCTTGGTCTCGGCCTCCTTAGGCTCCACCAATACTCTGTCTGCTAATGGTTTGATCATAATGCTATAAATTTTAAAATACTATCATATAATTCCGGCCCCGCCATTCTTCACATCCGGAAGATTACCGGAGCCGCACCCCATAAAACAAAACAGATGCCACTGCCGCCGGACTGACATTTTGTCACGACAAGAAAGACAATGAGGGTGAGCCAGACATCAGGCCCACCCTCATCTCCGATGATTTTCTTATTGTCAGCCTGACCGGCTGATTCTACATGGAATAATACGCCGGGGCGCTCCTCAGAAAGAATACCCGGCACCTATGCAGAAAGTGTTTTTCAACGGCCCGGACGCTATCAGGAAGGCAGCATCCAGATGTACGCCGAAAAATTTCACTCCGGCCCCCACAGAAGCATAGGACGGGATGACGGATTTTCCGCCATAGCGGTATCCTGCCCGTACGGACACAAGATCATTGAATGTATATTCGGCCCCCGCATTGGCAGACAAAGCCCCGCTGAAATACCAGTCTGCTTCAGCGAGAATCTCCACCCCGTGCTTCTGGGCAAACGTATGGCCATATCCGGCGCCCAAAGTCACGGACGCCGGCAGCCCGAATTTATCGCCTGAGGCCGAAGTGACCTTGCTTCCAAGAGATGATACGCCAAGAGCCATCC
>JADILX010000013.1 GCA_017695025.1 Candidatus Cryptobacteroides excrementavium | reverse complement strand
CTCCATAACCTTCTGCATCAATATTCCCGGTAGCCGCAGCAATATCCGAAAACATTTCCCCGGCCCTGTCATACATCCCTCTGTCAAGGAGTTCCATTGCCTTCCTGAAATCCCCTCTCCGGGAGTTGTCCTCTTGCCCTGCACATCCAGTGGCTACGGGCGCCCCGTACTCTCCGGCAATGGCCGCATATGAAACCGTTGCGGCAAGGATAACCGCCACAACTGAAAACAGTCTCGCCATATGATAAAAATTTTTACAAATTTAGCCTTTTTTCGCTATATTTGTGGAATTATGCAAATAATTTCTTATCCGCTGGCGCGGATAATTTTCATCACTGAAACCTGCTTATAACATGGGAAACTCAGAACCTGTCATATCATTTGAGAAAGCCGACATCGCCGGAGGCGACAACACAGTAATATACGGACTTGACATGCAGGTACGTCCGGGCGATTTCATGTACATCGTGGGGAAAGTCGGCACGGGCAAGACTTCGATAATAAGGGCAATCATTGCCGAGAACAGGCTGGCAGGCGGACACGGAAATGTCTGCGGATATGACCTCGGAAGCATAAAAGAAAATGAAATACCGTATCTGCGCAGGAGACTCGGGGTTGTATTCCAAGATTTCCAGTTGCTTATGGACAGGAGCGTAGAGGACAACCTCCGTTTTGTACTGAAAGCCACAGGATGGAAAGACGAGAGAGAGACGGACAGACGCATAGATGCAGTCCTGGATGCCGTCGGGATGAAGAGCAAGTCACACAAGATGCCATCCCAACTTTCAGGAGGGGAACAGCAGAGAGTCGCGATAGCAAGGGCCTTGCTGAACCGGCCTGAGGTAATCATTGCCGACGAACCTACCGGAAACCTCGATCCCGAGACAGCCGACGGCATAATGCGTCTCCTGACGCGCATCAACAGGGAAAACGGCACGGCCATAGTCATGGTGACCCACAATCTCGCACTTGCAGAAAAATATCCCGGAAGGATGATGGTCTGCGGAAATGAAGAATGCATTGAAAACACTCCGGCAGATAATGGACAGGAATGAAAGATACGCCGGCATTACCGGATGGTTCAGCAGGAACATGCCGGAGGCCAGAAGCGAACTCCAATACGACTCGCCCTTCCACCTGCTGATAGCAGTCATCTTGTCTGCGCAATGCACAGACAAGAGGGTAAATATGTACACCCCGGCCCTATTCAGAAGATTCCCCGACCCGCAGTCGCTTGCGGACGCTTCTTTTGACGAGGTATATGCCCTGATAAAATCAATCTCATTCCCGAACAACAAGGCCAGGCACCTGATCGGGATGGCCCGCACACTGCTCGAGGAGTTCGGAGGCACAGTGCCTTCAGACCCTGACCTACTGGTCAGGATGCCAGGAGTAGGCCGCAAGACAGCCAATGTGATAGCATCCGTCGTATATAACAGGCCGGTAATCGCTGTCGACACACATGTCTTCAGGGTTGCACGACGCATCGGGCTTTCAGACGGGAAGACAGTAGAGGCTGTGGAACAGGATCTGACTGACAATTTCCCTCCTGAACTGCGTCCGTCCGCACACCACTGGCTCATACTGCACGGGCGGTATGTATGTACGGCAAGGAAGCCGCATTGCGACGGATGCGGGATACGAGAATGGTGCAGGGAGTACGGGACAACGGGCTCCGGCTCAGCGCAGCCGGCAGGACAAGGCTCAAGACAATAAATAAGACAGACATGACATTTACTTCAGAAAACATACTTCTCCTGATGTCGGTACTCGTATTCTGCGGTATCCTCATCAGCAAGGTAGGCTTCCGTTTCGGCCTGCCTTCCCTCCTGCTTTTTCTGGTTGCCGGCATGCTTTTCGGCACCGACGGGCTCGGGCTGCAGTTCAACAATGCCGGCCAGGCCCAGTTTATCGGCATGGTGTCCCTGTGTATCATCCTGTTCACAGGAGGAATGGAGACAAGGTTCAAGGAAATCAAGCCTGTACTGGCTCCAGGACTCGTCCTGTCGACCCTGGGGGTCGTGCTTACGACAGCACTGACAGGACTCTTCATATATCTGCTGTCAGAATGGAAATCATTCCCGCTCTCCCTTCACATGATCACCTGCTTTCTGCTTGCAGCCACAATGTCATCTACAGACTCTGCATCCGTATTCAACATACTCGGCCAGAAAAAACAGGGACTGAAGCACAACCTCAAACCGCTTCTTGAACTGGAGAGCGGCAGCAACGACCCGATGGCCTACATCCTCACTATCCTCCTGATACAGGTAGCCGGCTCAGTAAGCAGCACGGATAGCGGCGGGATAGCGGCAGGCGCCATAATTGCAGATGCACTGAAGACACTTGTACTCCAGTTCGGAATCGGGACGGCGGCCGGGGTACTCATGGGATATGTTTCAGTATGGATACTGAACAGGATAAACCTCAGGAACACCCCGCTGTATGCCATAATGCTGATGTGCCTCGTATTCTTCACTTTCACAGTTACGACAAAACTGATGGGCAACGGATACCTGGCCGTATACCTGGCGGGTATTATCATCGGAAACCACAGGCTGGTCAACAGGAAGGAAATCTTCGCGTTCTTCGACGGCATGACATGGATGGTGCAGGTACTCATGTTCATAACCCTCGGGCTGCTTGTCAACCCTCATGAAATGATGAAGACCGCCCCTGCCGCCCTCCTCATCGGGCTGTTCATGATGCTCATCGGCCGCCCGCTGAGTGTATTCATCTCACTTCTCCCTTTCCGGAAGATATCCTTTGCGTCAAAGACATTCATCTCCTGGGTGGGACTCAGGGGCGCAGTCCCGATCATTTTCGCGACCTATCCTGTAGTTGAAGGAATCGAAGGCTCGGACATCATCTTCAACATAGTGTTTTTCATCACCATACTGT
>JADILX010000129.1 GCA_017695025.1 Candidatus Cryptobacteroides excrementavium | reverse complement strand
TCCGTTCACCGTAACTGATGCTATCCAATTCATTAAAGACGGCGGATACTCGGGAAATGAGAATGCATCCGACAAGGTGTACGTTGAAGGAGAGATTTCCCAAATCAAGAATTCTTATGATTCTGAACACGAGAGTGCAAATTATATAATATCTGACGGAACCAACGAACTTGAAGTCTATGGAGGCAAGTATATCAGCGGCATTCATTTCAATAAAGAGGGTCTGATAAAAGTTGGTGACGAAGTAATCGTATATGGGCAGCTGACCAATTACAACGGTACATACGAATTCATAGCAAACAACTATATCTATTCTCTTAACGGGAAAACTACGGTAGGTGCGGATTTTGACCAGACCGTTCCAGGCGGGCCTTGGATATATTCCCACTCATTTGTTGCCGGTCTTGGTGGTACTTTTACTATTGATAACAAAACGATCGATGAAGCGTTGTCATATGTCTGGAATTTTGATGTTGATTATGCCTGTATGAAAGCCAGTGCGTATATAGAACCAACGAGTTACGAGACAGAAAGTTGGCTCATATCACCGGTAATTGATCTTACTTCTGAAACATCCGCATATCTGACATTCGAACATGCAACGAATTTCTTCAATACTTCAACTCTTGAAGATGAGGCAACTGTATGGGCCAAGGAAGATGGAACTGAGGGATGGTCAAAGTTAACAGGAGTTACATATCCTTCAAGTCAGGGCTGGACTTTCGTGGATGCTGGTGACATAGACATTTCCAGCTACGCAGGCAAGAAAATCCAGATCGCTTTCGTATATAAAAGTTCATCTGAAAAGGCCGGCACCTGGGAAGTAAAGAATGTGGTCGTGAAAAGGGAGGCTGATGAAGTCCTGCCGCCTGTAGATGTGACGGAAGGCTCTGTAATTCTGACGTTCCCTGACGACAACAGCGCGAGCAATGGTTTGACATCAGGTCAATACGAGTCGGAATGGGAGGCCAAAATCGGAGAAAACACCTGGAAGATTTATGCTTTCAATAATAATAACTGGGGAAACGACTGGACATATATCAGATGCGGCAGAAAATCTGTTGCGTCAGTGGCTACGATCAGCACAGCAACGGCTATGCCTAAATTGACAGCCATTGATGTAACCGTAGACAAGATCACGGTCTCAAAAGTTAACTCCATCACACTCAGCATTTACTCCGATGCTACACTGAGTACTGCTGTCGTAGAAGGTATTGAGCCGAGAAGTGCCCTTGCTACCGGTTCTATGGTATTTGAAATCCCTGCCGAGAACCAGGCTGCCGACCAGTATTACAAGCTGACATTCGATTGTCCTGTAGCCGGTTCAAACGGCATTATCCAGATTTCAAAAGTAACATACATTGCTGCCGAATAATCCATTCAGACTGATTGCCGCTTCGGCTGCGATTCTATTTACGGTCTTTTCCTGCGAGACGCAGGAGGAGACCGTAATTGACCGGACACTGTCCATTTCGGTGCCGCTCAAGACTGCGGAGACGAAGGCTTCAAATCAGTTCGTCACGGTAGAGGCGGCCGGTGCCTGGGATCTGTCGATAGATTTCGGTGAAGCGGAAGAAGCATGGGCTTATGTCGAGCCTGCATCCGGAGAGGGGCGCAGGTCCGACATTGTCCTTTCATGGGAGAGGAACACCGGTGAGGACGCACGCAGTTGTGTCCTGACGGTCACGACTGGAAATCGCTCCGCATCGGCGACATTTACCCAGAACGGGACTTCCGGCTCGGGAGGAGGTTCATCGGAACTCAAGTCCGACATTCCCGGAAAGTGGCTGGAACTTCCTGCGACAGACGACCCAGACCTGTATTTTATTACTCATGATATGGTGCGTTCCGGCAGGACCGTACGCAACTACTCCTACTATTACAGTCCCGATGACAGGCTCGCGGTGTGGGTGGCATATCCATTGAATAAAGGCCTGATTGGTTCAGGGGGGCGTACAAACGATTGGGGATATGACCCGAAAGTCCCTTCAAGGTATCAGGCAGAGTTATTCAGTGCATACAATGGGTACCAGCGTGGACACCAACTTCCGTCTGCGGACAGATATGGTAGTGGTATAAACGAGACTACGTTCTATTTTACCAATATGACTCCGCAAAAAGGGGAACTCAATGAAGTGGCATGGGCTGCTCTCGAAGGTATGGTGCGAAACTGGTCCTATTCTGTCGATACTCTCTACGTAGTCACTGGCGCCGATATCCATGGCTCCACTAAAACCGCTTACGACAACAACGGAAATGCCGTGACTGTTCCGGTGGGTTATTTCAAGGCGCTTTTGGCAGGAAAGATTAAAGACGGCTCGGCCAACAGTACCGCAGGATATGCCGGTATCGCATTTTATTTTGAGCACCGGAGTTATAGCAAGGACAAAGATGCCATAATGGCGCAGGCTATGACTATCGATGAACTCGAAGAGATGACAGGCTATGACTTCTTCGTGAATCTCCCTGAGAAAATAGGGGCGAACTATGCTGCGCAAGTGGAGTCAGACGTGATTTCGTGGTGGTACTGAACAGCCATGTTCGGTTCTTTAGTGCCGTGCAACATTAATTCGTCGGACGGACGTTAAATTATTATTATGAAGAAAATATTTCTATTAACTATTCTTCTGGTTCTTGGCATTTCTTCCTTTGCCCAGAAGCAGAACTATGTCATCGGATTCTACAATGTCGAGAACCTTTTCGACATCTACGACGATCCTCTTACAGATGACGCAGAGTTCCTTCCGGAAGGCAAGAACAAGTGGACTCAGCCGAAATACGAAAAGAAACTCCACAATATAGCCCGGGTGATCAACGCCATGCGGGACGAGAACGGGGTATATCATACAGTACTTGGAGTAAGTGAGATAGAGAACAGGCTCGTGCTTGAGGACCTTGTCAGTCTTCCTGAACTTACGGGTGCCAACTATCAGATAGTCCATTATGACGGCCCGGATGCAAGGGGCGTGGATGTCGGCCTGCTTTATAGACCGGACCAGTTCCAGTATATCGACAGCGAGTCGATACCTTTCACATTTGAGGACAGCAAGATAGAGTTCTTTATGGATGAGGAGGAGCAGAAAGAATTCAAGACACGCGATATACTCATGGTACACGGACAGATAGACGGAGAGGATATCGCTGTCTATGTGGCTCATCTGCCTTCAAGAATCGGCGGAAAGGGGAAGGATCTGCGTCCTCGAGGTGCTGAAATCATATACAACCATGCTGCTGCACTGAAAGAGGAATACCCCGGTATCAAAATCGTGGTCATGGGCGACATGAACGACAATCCGACTGATGAAAGTATGGTAGTATGGATGCACAGCAAGGCTGAAATAGCCGATATGGAGCCGGGTGATTTCTACTCGCCGTTCATCAGAATGCTGGCTGACGGCTACGGCTCGCTCGCCTATCGCGGGGTATGGAACATCTATGACAATATCCTCGTGGACTACAATCTGGCCCAGGCTCCGGACGGCGGACTGAAGATACTTCCTGTCCACAAGAAAGGATACTGCGGCAGGGTGTTCAAGAAATCATTCATGACCCAGCAGAAAGGCCAGTACAAAGGGACTCCTTTCCGCACTTTCTCCAACGGAGGATTCATAGGAGGCTACTCCGACCATTATCCAACTTATATTGTAATAGGTAAATAATATGAAAAAAACTATACTGACAATGGCAGCGGCTTTGCTGTCATTAGCTGCCACAGCGCAGTCTCCGACAGGAGGAGTAGAGGCTGCTGTGGTGGAACGTGCCGGAAGGACTCCGATTGCTGGTGCTACGGTTAAACTCGAACTTGACGGGCAGATTCTGGATGTCCTGACTACTGCGGAAGACGGAAAATTCCTGTTCGGCGAACTGGCTGACGGAAGTTATACGTTGTCCATCGGTGCGGACGGCTACACTCCGACACGGGTAAATGTGAAAGTGGAGTCCGGACTTGTCCGTGACCTTATGTTCGTGACCCTTGGCCCTGCACAGACATTGAGAAGCAGTGAACTCGACGCTTCGAGTTTCGCGGAATTCGATCTGGATGACACGGGATATTCCGATGCTCCGACGATACTGTACGGTACCAACGATGTCTATGCGGATATGGTCGGCTTTGGCTTCAGTGCCATTCGCTTTAAGAACAGAGGATACGCGTCGGAGACCCAGGACGTATATCTGTCCGGAGTCCCTATGAACGATGCATTGACTGGATACACTCCGTTTTCCCTTTGGAGCGGACTGAACGAAGCGATGCGCTCGAAAGACTCTTCAATAGGACTTGAATCCATGCCCTATGGTCTGGGTGGATACAATGGCTTGACCAACATCTCCGGTCAGCCGTATGACGTACGTCCTGGCTGGCGTTTTTCGCTTCTGACCAATTCTGCTCTCTACCGTTTGCGTGCTATGGCGACGTATGCCTCCGGTGAACTTGACAACGGGTGGTCCTATGCATTCAATGTTTCCGCACGACTTGGAGGAAATGACTGGGTGGAAGGTGTGTACTACCGTTCATTCGGGATATATGCCGGTGTAAGCAAACGTTTCAATGATACGCACCGGCTGTCGCTGACTGCTTTTGCGACACCTGGAAACCGCGGGGCGCAGAACGCTTCCACGCAGGAGGTGTACGACCTCATGGGAGACAATATGTACAACTCCAACTGGGGCTACCAGAACGGCAAGGTGCGTAACTCGCGTGTCCGTAAGACTTTCGAGCCTGTGATAACGCTGAAATACGACTACACACCGAGCGAAGATCTCAGTGTATCTGCAACCTTGCTGTATCGTACCGGCTACAACGGCTATACTGCCCTCGACTGGTATGATGCGCAGGATCCTCGGCCGGACTACTACAAGAACTTGCCGTCATATTTCTACATCGATGACGATGACTATAACCGCGTGAATTTCGAGAAAGCCGAGTGGGCGAAATATGCCTGGACGCATCATACTCCGGAATACGCGAAGTATCAGCATCTGGACTGGGACAGGCTTTACAATGTGAATTACGCCAATCCTGACGGACGGAGCAAATATGCCCTCGAAGAAAGGCGCGTGGATCAGAATGACGTGAACCTCGTCGGCAATGTTGACTGGAATATTGACAGTCACTTCAACCTCAAGGGCGGTGTGCAGTTCAAGTTCAACAGGACAGAGAACTACAAACTCATGAATGACCTGCTCGGAGGACGGTATTATCTGAACATCGACTCTTTCGCCGAGCGTGACTTCGCATCGAATGAGGCTCTGATACAGAATGATCTCGACTATTTCCTCGCTCATGGTGAGGCGGAAAAGATAAAGCAGGGCGGAAAATACGGTTACGACTATCTCGCACAGATACGTCGTGCGAATGTATGGGCTGCCGGTACATACACCCTCGGTGGTTTTTCTGCAAGCCTTGCTGCCAGTTTGGGATATGAGGCATTCTGGCGTGACGGTCTCATGCGCAAAGGTCTCTTTGCCGGTCTTGACGACAATGGGCAGCCATATACTTACGGAGGCCGGGTCATTACTACTTATGATCAAGATGGCAATCCTGTCACTTCCAAAGGGAAGTCCGATGTCGCACAGTTCCTGACATGGTCCACGAAATTGAATCTCGTCTATGAACTGACAGGCGGCCACAGATTCTTCGCCAATGTCGGCTACTTCCACGATGCACCGACATTCTCTCAGGCCTTTGTATCTGCGCGTACGCGTAACACGATGGTTGATAATCTGACTACAATCAAGACTTTTTCATCAGATATCAACTACCAGTACAGCAACAACGGCTACAAACTGCGCGTGACCGGTTTCTATACCAAGATAAATGACCAGACTGACGTGATGAGTTTCTACGATGACTCGCAGCACTCTTTCACTAACTTCGCCATGACGGGTATAGACCAGCGTCATATGGGAGTCGAACTCGGTGTGGAAGTGCCTCTGTTCGTCGACGGGCTGAGCATCAGCGGAGTATTGAGTTGGGGCGAATACATCTACACGAGCAATCCTCATATGGTGCAGACTGTGGACAACAATGCTTCCATTATCCGCGATGAGGATGTCCCTTACTGGAAGAGCCATCCGATCTACAAGGTGGCAGGATATGCCGATGACGGAACCGCTATATATGACCAGGATGTAAACGGAAACTACATAGTCAAAGGGGAGAAGAAACATTATGTCCCTTCCACTCCGCAGTTGGCTGCTGCCATCGGACTGAATTACAACATCAATTACTGGTTCTTCGAAGTCACCGGACAATATTTCGCCAAATCATATCTTGACATGAACCCTCTTTATCGTACGGCACTTGCCTGCGGGGGCCCTGATGGTAAGATAACTCCTGAGGAGGTGAATTATATGGCGGCCCAGGAAGAATTCGATCCTGCATTCCTGCTTAACCTCAGCATCGGCAAGAGTTGGTACATAGGAGATTATAACCTTGGGTTCTCCCTGAACGTGCAGAACATCCTCAACAACAAGGATGTCAAGACCGGAGGCTACGAGCAGACCAGACTTATCAACAGTTCTGTGAGAAACCGCTACTATCGCTTCGATTCGAAGTATTTCTATATGTACGGGGCGAACTATATGTTGAACATCTACTTCAGATTCTAAGAGCATGAAAAAGATATTGATATTTACTGTGGCTTTTCTGTCTTTGGTCTCCTGCCAGTCACTCAAGGAGGAATTCCAGCCGGTGTTTACAGGAGAATACGACAAGCCTGCAGTCAACAAACCTGTGACGATGGCGGCTACGCACACGATAGATGAACTTGCCGCAATGTATGAGACAGGAAAACCATGGACCATTGACAAGAACATCGTGATTTCCGGAATCGTGAGCACTACAGACAGGTACGGAAACTTTTACAAGAGTTTCTATATCCAGGACGAGACAGGTGGGATGGAGATAAAACTCGGAAAGAACGGTCTGTACAACGATTATCTCCCGGGCCAGCGCATATATGTGGACTGCAACGGCCTTGAATTGGGAATGTACGGCTACAAAGACAATTCTGGTAATGGGATGGTTCAGATAGGCTTCAACAACGGAGAAGATGATACTTACGAGACATCATACATCGAGTCTTCGATCCTGATAGACACGCATGTATTCAAGGGAGAAATCGAGGGAGAAGTCGAGCCGGTGGTTATTGATGCTGATGACCTTCCTGGGGCAAACGACACTCAGGCAACTAACCAATATATAGGCAAACTTGTGACCATCAAGAACCTTTATTATACTTGGTATGATACGAAGTATGAGGAGTTGCAGGAGGCTTTCGCCCTGCTGTATCTCGACTCAAACCAGGACAAGAAGGCATCCAAGAACCGTATATTCATTTCCGGTGAGGACACAGGTATCACGACCTGGGCAATGTCTGAAGAAAAGATGGACGAACACCTGACTTCCGGGATATGGGATGGCGTGCTGATTGGCAATGCGAATGACCAGAATTATGGTTCAGTAGGCGATTATAAAGACAAGATAAATCCTGTCAACGGGCAGCCTTACTATGGAATTGAGCGGGCACCGGCTTCAGTGAGCCAGTATTTTTCGACTATGCCTGAAGGTGCAGGGACTTGCGTGCAGATCCGCACCAGTGGCTACTGCCGTTTTGCAGACACTGAGGTCAGACAAGAGGTTCTGGATGGGACTATGAGCATCAATGTGACCGGCATACTGACACTTTATCAGGGAAAGGTCCAGATAACAGTCAACAATATTACTGATATCGAGTATAACGACTAATTGTTGACTTTATTACATACCCCGCTGCGCAGGTTTTTTATGACTGTCCGCAGCGGGGTTTTCATATGTATGGATAAATGGCTATGTCGCAATGCCGCGTTATATATTGATATTATGGGCATGCTCCTAACCTTTTGCTTATCAGAGGAAACGTGTTTCCGTTCGGCTGTTTGACGTGATTTTGTTCGGCTATTTGACGTGATTTTATTCGGCCATTTGACGTAAATCTGTTCGGCTGTTTGACGAAAAACAGGACAGCCACCCGCTCAGAGGAGGCAGGTGGCCGTCAGTATTGGTTCGCAAAACCGGGAAATGATGCCCGGGATTGCAGCAGGCCGGCTGGATGCCGGGGACGGTTATTTCACGTAACTTGTCAGGAACTGTATGTTGCCCTCAGGGACAACTTTCACGCTCTCTGTCGATGCCGGGATGAGGATGGTCTCGCCTTTGCGGAGAGTCTCCGTATTGCCCTCAGAGTCCGTGACGGTCCCTTCTCCTCCGATACATATCATGATGAGGAAAGAGTCGAGGGCCTTAAGGTCGAGAGTGTACTCCTTGTCCAGTTCGTAGAGGGATGTCGTGAAATATTTGCAGTCCACAAGTACATTTTCCTTGTCTTTCGACTTGGTATAATGTGTCTTGTAGTCAGGATAGACTTTGTAGTCGATGGCGTCCTTTGCGAGTTCTGTGTGGAGTTCGCGGGGCTTGCCGTCCAGTCCGAGCCGTCCGAAGTCGTAGATTCTGTAGGTGATGTCGGATGTCTGCTGTATCTCGGCAATGAATGAGCCTGACCCGATGCTGTGGATGCGGCCTGCCGGCAGGAAGAATACATCTCCCGGCTGGAGGCTGAAGTCTTCCAGAACGTCGGTGATGGTATTGTTGTTCACTCTCTCCACATATTCATCAGGTGTGATGGCTTTTTTCAGTCCTGCCATGAGGTGTGCCCCCGGGTCAGTGTCCACAACGTACCACATTTCCGTCTTGCCTTTTGAGCCGTTGTGGCGTCTGGCTGCAAGTTCATCGTCCGGATGCACCTGGATGGAGAGATCCTGCTTTGCATCAATGAATTTGATGAGGAGCGGGAATTCTTCTCCGGTCTTTTCCCAGTTGGACTTGCCGATGAGGCTGCCTTTGAATTCCCGTATCATTTCGGATATGGTCTTGCCGGCATATTCACCGTTGGCCACTACGGATTCGTTGCCTTTTACGCCTGAAAGTTCCCAACTTTCCCCGATGTTGTGCTGGTCTGTGCTGATGGATTTGAACGGGGCGATTTTCTCTCCTCCCCATACCATCGATTTCAATATTGGTCTGAATTTAAGCGGATACATGTTCATTATATTTTTTATTGTCTGTCCAGTTGGCTCAATGCAAATGTGTATGCCCCTGTTGAGATGGCCTTGCTGGCGCCCATTTTCGATATGGCCACGCCAATGCGCTTCTGCGGGTCATAGGATACTTCTTTGTCAGTGCCGTAGACTTTGATGTAGCGCTGTTCTCCACGTGCAAACTCGGCAAATTCCTCCTCGTTGTCCAGGTCATAGACTTTCATCTGGACTCTGTCGAGTTCTTCTCCTGACAGAGTGCTGATTTTGCTCCTCATTGCCTTGAGGAGTCCAGGCATGATGTATTTCTTGGCTGCTGTGATGCCTCCTCCGATGACGATGAGCCCGTCAATCAGGGTGACGGCAGTTGCCATGGCGTCACCGGCGACTTCGCCCATTTCAAAGAAAGATTTCGCCGCAGCCTCCCTGTCTCCTTCCCGGAGTCCTTCGGCGACATCGAATATGTCCTTTGGCTCAAGGCCGTGGTCAGGGTTGCCGGAAAGTTCTCCATAGACTCTTTTCACTGCACGGACTGCCACGCCTTCTTCTACGATGACTCCGTGTATCTTGCTGTGAGGCAGACAGAATGTTTCGACACAGGAGTTGTCGCCCCTGTTGAGTTCCCCGTTGATGACGGTGCCGATACCGAAGCCGGTGCCGAATGTATAGCCGATGAGGTTGTGGTAGCGCTTGTTGCTTCCTGCTTCCTGCAGTCTTGCATTTGTCTCCGGAAGCATGCCTCCGAGTGCTTCTCCGTATGCGAAGAGGTCACCGTCATTGTTGATGTAGACAGGTATCCCGAATTTTTCCCGGAGGAACGGCCCGAGTGCCACTCCGTCCCTGAATGACGGGAAGTTCGGAAGGTAGCCCCCTATGATGCCGTTAGGATAGTCTGCAGGGCCGGGAAAAGCGAAACTGATGGCTACAGGCTTTTCCTTCAGTTTGTTGATGATAGAACTGAATCCTATGACCATCGTGTCGAGACACAGGTCGAGATTGTTGGCATTGGATGGCAGTGTGATAGGGTCGACGATGAATTTCCCTCCCTGCATTGCCCCGAATACCATGTTAGTGCCTCCTGCATCAAGCGTCAGCACAATGCGTGAATCTGTCTGAAAGTTAGCCATTGTGTTATGTTTTGTGATTAATGATTATATGTCTTTTCTGTTTTCTTTTTTGATTTGCCGGCTCTGGATGCCTTTTTCTTGGACTCCTTTATTGCTTTGCGCACCTTTTCCTTGCGGGCCTCCTTGTTCCCTCCGGTCTCTTTGTCTGTGAGCCTGTCTTCGTTTCCGGTCTCGACAAGTTCATAGTCGAGCAGTTTCTGTTCCAGATTGGTGTTTTTGACACGTATCTTGACGGCGTCGCCGAGGTTATAGATGACCTTGCTGCGTTTCCCCACAATCCTGTACCGCTCCTGGTCAAACTCGAAATAGTCTGACTTGATGTCCCGCAGGGCTACCATGCCTTCAATCTTGGTAGGCTCTATCTCTACATACATTCCCCATTCGGTAAGGCCGGATATATGTCCTTCAAACTCATATCCCACCTTGTCCTGCATGAATTCGACGAGTTTGTATTTGATGCTCGCCCTTTCTGCCTCGGCGGCTACGACTTCCCTTTCAGAGGCATGTTTGCACTGCCCTTCGTAGTAGTCTTTTTTCTGGGAGTCCGCTCCGTCGAGATACATGGCGAGCAGCCTGTGCACCATCATGTCCGGGTAGCGCCGGATAGGGGAGGTGAAGTGCGTGTAGTATTTGAATGCCAGCCCGTAGTGGCCGATATTGTCTGTACTGTACCGCGCCTTTGCCATTGTGCGCAGGGAGAGCAGTTCTATGGCGTTGAACTCCGGAGTGTCCTTGGCCTTGGCAAAAAGGCTGTTGAGTTCCCGGGAGATTTCCTTTCCGTTCTCCGTGGCTCCCATCTCGTATCCGAAGTTGTGGATGAATGACCTGAGCCCTTCCAGTTTTTCCTGGTTCGGCTCGTCATGTATACGGTATACAAATGTCTTTGCCTTTGACTTTGCTGAGGCTTTGGCCGCCTCTTCCTGTGAGATGCACAGATAGCCGAGGCCTGTGCCCGGGACAGCCGGGTACTTGCAGCCTTTCGCAACAAACTCCGCAACACTCCTGTTGGCAAGAAGCATGAATTCCTCTATGAGCCAGTTGGCTTCCTTGCTGATTTTCTGGTAGACCCGTACCGGCCGGCCTTTTTCGTCTACCTCGACTTTCATTTCAGGCCTTTCAAAACTGATGGCGCCTGAAGCAAAGCGTTTTTTGCGCAGTTTTGCCGCAAGTGAGTTGAGGATAAGTACGGCTTCCTTGAGGTTGTCAGGTATCAGGCAGCCTGTGGTCACTCCTTCTCCCATGGCGGATTCGGCATGGGCAGAAGCATTTTTCCTGCGCTCTTCGGCTGCCTCTGGAGATGCCTCCAGGACAGGGTCTCCTACTGTGCCATGCTTCCCGTCGGTGCCTCCCCGGAGTTCCATTGTCATAGCCTTGTCTCCGGCGTCTATTATCTGCTGGGCGGTCTCGTATGCAAACCTGTAGTCGGAGTTGATTACCGTACGGCCAAACCATTCGGAAACGACTTTTGCAAGCGGAGTTATCTCAAATACTGCCGAGAAGCAGAGTTTCGGCTCGTTCGGGCGCAGGGAGCACAGTTTGTTGGAAAGTTTCTCCGGTAGCATAGGCACTGTCCGGTCTACAAGGTATACGGAAGTCCCTCTCTGCTGTGCCTCGTTGTCGACTGTCGAGCCTGGCTTAACATAATGTGTGACATCGGCAATGTGTACGCCTACTTCATAATTGCCGTCGGGAAGTTTCCTGAATGACAGGGCATCGTCGAAGTCCTTGGCGTCTGCCGGGTCAATCGTAAATGTCAGGACATCGCTGAAATCCCGCCGTTTCTTGCGGTCAGCCGCGGTTATCTTGTCTGAAATCCCGTCGGCAGCGTTTTCCACTTCCGGCTCAAACCTGTATGGCAAGGCAAATTCTGCAAGGATGGCATGCATCTCTGTGTCATTCTCGCCAGGCTCGCCGAGCACGTCAACGATATGTCCGACAGGGTCGGGGTCTTTTCTGTCCCATCTGTCCACCACTGCGGCCACTTTCATTCCTGCCCTGGCCTGCAGTTCCCGGCGTTTCCCGTCCACTGTCTCATAGACACCGGTCACTGTGTAAAGCCCGTCCCCGGATTTCCTGAGAGAGCCGGTTGTGGGCTGCATCTCCTGTCCGTCCCTGCTGTCTTTCTCTCCCTTTTTCTTCCTGTCTCTGAGCGGTGCTTTCCCGCCGGCAACCGGGATGGATATGTCATAGGGCATGACGCGGCTCTGCATCAGGACCCATGCCTGCTGGCCGACAGTGTGCAGTATGCCGACAAACGGTTTTGCAGAGCGTTCGAGCACTTCCAGCACCTCCCCTTCTCTGCGCTGGCGGTCTGTCTTTTCTTTTGTGACTGCTACGCGTACAGTGTCTCCGTTCAGCGCCCCTCTTGTCTTTGAGGCCTTCACGAATATGTCGTCTTCTTCACCGTCGACTATGATGAAGGCATATCCTTCTCTGGTCATCTGCACCCTGCCTGTAAACTCCGGCAGGACCCGTCTTTCCTTTTTCTCTTTTTTCCTGCGGTCCTTGCGTCTGCGTCTGTCCCAATCTGTCATGATATCGAATAATTTGAAGTATGCTGATTCCGGCAAATTATTATCTTTGCAGAAAAATCCTGCATTGACATGTCAATCCGGCAAATTTAACAAATATTGTCAGTTTACAAGCCGGTTGCATAAATATTGTAGGGCATGCGGACGGAAAATTTTTGTGACAAATCAATTTTTTGGATATATGAACAGAAAAGTACTTCTTATGATCCTCGACGGCTGGGGCGAGGGCAAGCATGACTGGACCAATGCCATCTACACTCAGGGGGCACCGTACATCGATTCCCTCAGGGCAAAATATCCTTTCGGGCATCTTTATGCATGCGGTGAATATGTCGGCCTGCCTGACGGCCAGATGGGAAACTCCGAAGTCGGGCATCTCAACCTTGGGGCGGGCAGGGTAGTATATCAGGATCTCGTTAAGATCAATATGGCCTGCCGCGGGCACAAACTTCTTGAGAACAATGAGATAAAGGCGGCATATGACTATGTCGCAAAGACCGGGAAGCAACTCCACTTCATGGGGCTGGCGTCTATGGGTGGCGTGCACAGTTCTCTTGAGCATGTATATGAATTTCTTGCTGTCGCAAAGCAGTACGGTCTGGAGAAGGTGTTTGTCCACTGTTTCATGGACGGCAGGGACACCGACCCGAAGAGCGGAAAGGGCTTTGTGGAGGAACTTGAAAAGAAAATGGCTGAAACCACAGGCAAAGTCGCTTCCGTGTGCGGCCGCTATTATGCCATGGACCGTGACAAGAGGTGGGAAAGAGTGAAACTTGCATATGACATGCTTGTGAAAGGAGAGGGGGTGAAAGCCTGCTCTGCTACAGAAGCCATACAGGCATCCTATGACGAAGGGGTGACTGACGAGTTCATCAAGCCTGTCATTATTACTGGTGCTGATGGCAATCCTGTCGGGACCGTCCAGGAAGGCGATGCTGTTATTTTCTTCAATTTCCGCAACGACCGTGCCCGCGAGATAACTTCGGTGCTTACTCAGGAGGATCTTCCGGATTTCGGGATGAAGACACTGCCTCTCTATTATTGCTGTTTCACTCCTTATGATGACAAGTTCAAGGGACTGCACATCCTTTTCGACAAGGAGAATGTGTGTGATACTCTCGGCGAGACAGTCGCCAAAGCCGGGAAGCATCAGTTGCGCATCGCCGAGACAGAGAAATATGCCCATGTGACATTCTTCTTCAACGGAGGCCGTGAGGACCAGTTCGAGAATGAGGACAGGATACTTGTCAATTCTCCTAAAGTGCCGACGTATGACCTTCTTCCGGAGATGAGTGCCCAGGAGGTGACGGAAAAACTCGTCGGGGTCCTCAATACCGGCAAGGAGGACATGATTATCCTGAATTTTGCCAATGGTGACATGGTGGGGCATACCGGGGTCTTCTCAGCCATCTGCCGTGCCGTTGCAAAAGTTGACAAGTGTGTCAAGGAAGTTGTAGAGGCTGCTGTTGCCAATGACTATGTTGTGCTTCTTACGGCTGACCATGGCAATGCGGATCACGCCTATAATGCCGACGGTACACCGAATACGGCTCACTCTCTCAACCAGGTGCAGTTCATCGTCATCAATGCCGGAGTAGATCATGTCAAGGACGGCAAACTGGCTGATGTCGCTCCGACCATCCTCAAACTCATGGGTATCCCTCAGCCTGAGGCCATGACAGGAGAGCCGCTGATCTGACCCAGAACGGCGGTTGTGTCATAGGGTATAACCTGGACGGTGTTACCCCGGTGAAAGAAAATTGGCAGGAGTTTCTCCCGCCAATTTTTTTATGTCCGGATCAGATGATTTATTGAAAAGGCATCAGACGGCCGGTTCAGCATTTATATGGATGCTGATGATATGGATTATATGATTACCGGTACTGGTGATACGGTACAGGAAGCGATGGAGACATTCAAGGACGGGTATGAGGATATGAAGCGGTATTATAAGGAAGAGGGAAAAGACTTTGAGGAAGTTTCCTTTGACTTCCAGTATGATATCGCATCGTTCCTTCAGCACTATGCGTATGCGTTTTCTCTGGCCGGACTGGAAAGGATTACCGGTGTCAACCAGAAACAACTGAGCCACTATATCAGCGGTTACAGGCATCCCTCTGAAAAGACAGTAAGAAAAATAGAGTGTGGCATACGTAAATTCAGTCAGGAATTGTCTTCTCTGCATTTTATTTAGATCATATCAAGAAAAGCCCTCACAAGGAACAGAAACTGTCCGTTTGTGAGGGCTTTCTGTCGGGATGAGGCGACTCGAACGCCCGACCCCTACGTCCCGAACGTAGTGCGCTACCAACTGCGCTACATCCCGTCTCTATGAAAAAGAAGCTGCCGTCTGACAACTTCTCTTCAATCTATGAAACCTTTAAAAGGTTGTCAAACCTATGAAAGTTTGTTGATGTATATCGCTATACCGCTCTTGAGGTTTGCAGCCTTGTTCTTGTGGATGACACCTATCTTTGCGAGTTTGTCGATCATTGCATAGACCTTAGGTGCATTCGCTTCTGCAGTGCTCTTGTCTGTCGTGTTTCTGAGGGCGCGTATTGCGTTCCTCGTTGTCCTTGCATAATATCTGTTATGCAATCTGCGTCTCTCGCTCTGGCGATAACGCTTGTCAGCTGATGCGTGATTTGCCATTACTTTATATTTTTATATTTCGTAGTGGGTAGGGGAATCGAACCCCTATTGCAAGAATGAAAATCTTGAGTACTAACCGTTATACGAACCCACCATACACCCTGTGTCGGTCAAACAGGAGTGCAAAGGTATATAATATTTTTTTTACGGCAAAATATTTTTACCTTTTTTCTTGCTGGTCCTCCCACTCGAATGAGTAGATAATGGATTCGACCTGGCGGAGGTAGTTCCTCTTGTCGTATCTCGGCGCATAGACGAATGCCTCCAGCACTATTATGTATTTCCCGTCCTTGCTATAGAAGGAATGCGATATGAACGGCCCTCCCATGTAGTCGTTGTGCACTTCCCAGAATCCTCTTGTCTGGGCAAATTCGCGGCCCCGGTATTTCAGGTATTCGAGGCTCGGTGCCACTGCTTCTGCCGTAGTCATCCAGGTGTTCTCGAACATTCCGGGTACATTTGCCTTGAGCATCTCGTTCCTGTGCCGGATGATATTGTCGAGCGTCAGGTCATCCTTGCCTGTAGCCGGGTACCGGTATACAAATACTCCCTGGATGGTGTATTGTGTGTCGTAGGAAATCCAGAAGAAATCATTGGTCTGCTTCTTCATGCTGTATCCTATCGGGAAATATGGCGACCCGCCGAATGTCTCGGCAACGGCTTTCCGCAGGGAATATTCTTCATATTGTATGGAGTTGATAATCACCCTGTCTCTTTCGGCCTGCTCGAATGCGTTGAGGATATTCTTCCCGTTTTCTTTTAAGATGGAGAGGGCGGTATCGCTGTCAGGTGCATTTACCAGAACTATGCATTGCGGCTGTGCCCACTGGTCTGACTTGTAGACTACTCCCGGTTCGGTGACATTCTGGTCGATGTTGACGAATACGATGTTCCTGTGCAACTGGAATATGTTGGTGAAGGTGGCAGGTGTGATGTTGATGAGAGTATACAGCGGTTCTTTTTGCGGGAGAAACGGGCAGTCGCTTGCGAGCAGGCCGCGGAGTTCGTTGCCTACGGCCCCTTCCCAGTCTCCCTTGTTGACCACTACGATTATTTCCCCGGCTTTCCCGCTTACATTCGGGAGCAGGGTCTTTGTGCCGTCTCCGCATGCAATGACGCTAAAAAAGGAGATGGCCAATGCCAGTAATGAGGTCAATCTTTTCATCTTGTTATCAGTTTTGTTAATGTATTGTTGATGCCTTGTGTCCTCTATCTCATCAGTTTGCCTATGTCGTTCCCGAATGCGAGCAGCATCAGGCCGAACAGGAGGATCATGCCCACAATCTGTGCCCCTATGAGAAATCTGTCGCTCGGCTTCTTGCGTGTGACCATTTCATACAGCGTGAATACTATATGCCCTCCGTCAAGTGCGGGGATAGGAAGCAGGTTCATGACTCCGAGCATGACAGAAAGGAGGGCAAGGATGTTTATGAACCTGTACCAGTCCCATGTGGCAGGGAAGATCTGTCCTATGGATATGAAACTTCCTACCGATTTGTATGCTTCGGTGCTTGGGGTGAATACCAGTCTCAGGTCCTGTACGTATCCGCCTATCGTGCTGAATGCAAGTCTGAAGCCTGCAGGTATGGCTTCGGCTATGGAGTATTTTCTGCTTGTCAGTCCAGGGAACTGTGTGTATATCCCGAAGAGTCCTGTGGAGTCGACCTGCATTGTCATGTCAATGGTATCGCCGTCCCGGGTCACTTCTACCGGCACTTCCGATGAGGCATAGTCTTTAAGTATCAGGCGGGACTCCTGTACATAGCGTATCGGTGAGCCGGCGATACTTATTATCCTGTCGCCGCGTTTGAGTCCGGACCCGCTGTTCGGGGATTCCGGCGGGATAGTGTCGATGACGAATGGTATGGCAAGGCCGAACATTCCCGGTGTGTTGAGGACATCGCTTATCATGCGCTGGTCGATGTATATGTCTAAGGTATCGCCGTCTCTGAGTACAGTGGCCTTTTGCACTGATCTTCTTGCAAGATCGGCCTGGAGCATTGCGAAATTGTCCGGGACATAGTCATCGAACATGAGTATCCTGTCTCCGGTGCGGAACCCCATTTCGTATGCGAGTTCATTGACATATATGTTGTTGTCTTCGTTGCTGATATAACTTTCTCCCCAGCCGGCCAGAATCCCGATATACAGGATAATGGCAAATATGAAGTTGAAAAGGACTCCTCCGGACATCACGAGAAACCTCTGCCATGCCGGCCTGCTCCTGAACTCCCATGGCTGCGGCTCCTGCTTCAGATGGCCGGTGTCCATTGATTCGTCTATCATCCCTGCGATTTTGCAGTATCCTCCAAGCGGAAGCCATCCAAGTCCGTATTCGGTGTCGGAATGCTTTGGCTTGAACTTGAAGATGGCAAAGCCTGCATCGAAGAAAAGGTAGAACTTTTCCACTCTTATCCTGAATATCTTTGCCATGGTGAAATGTCCCAGTTCGTGGACGAGAATCAGGACGGAGAGGGCAAGAATGACCTGCAGTATCTTTAGTATGATGTCCATATCTGTTCCGGTGTTTAAATGATGCCTGCCATTTCTCTTGCTCTGGCGGCAGTGCTGTCGTTGGTGGCAAATATCGTGTCCATGTCCGGATTCTCAACAAAATCCGCACCGTCCATGCACCGTTCTACAATCCCGGTGATGCCATAGAAACTTGTTTTTCCCTGCAGGAAGGCCGCTACGGCAACTTCGTTGGCAGCATTCATTATGCATGGCATGTTCCCTCCTTTTCTGAGGGCTTCCATCGCAAGGCCGAGAGCGGGGAACCTTTCTTGGTCCGGGGCCTGGAATGAGATGGAGCCGAGGGCCGCGAAGTCGAGTTTCCGGTTGTTCAGGGTCAGTCTTGACGGGTATCCAAGGGCATATTGGATAGGCTCCCGCATGTCGGGATGCCCGAGTTGGGCAATCACGGCTCCGTCAGCGAATTCGACCATGGAGTGTATGATGGACTCCGGGTGTATGACGACGTTTATCCTCTCGGGGCCTACGCCGAAAAGCCATCTGGCCTCGATTATCTCCAGCCCTTTGTTCATCATTGTGGCCGAGTCGATGGTTATCTTGTTGCCCATGTGCCATTTCGGGTGGTTCAGCGCCTGCTCTTTGGTGGCTGAGGCAATCTGCTCCCTTGTCCATGTCCTGAACGGGCCTCCGGACGCAGTAAGGTGTATCTTTTCTATTTCCGCATCCGGGGAGCAGTGCAGACACTGGAAGATGGCTGAATGTTCCGAGTCTACCGGGATTATTGCCGCGTGGTGTTTCTCTGCAAGCCCCATCACAAGTTCTCCTGCTGCGACAAGGGTCTCCTTGTTGGCAAGGGCCACTGTCTTCCCGGCCTGTATGGCTGCTATGGTGGATCTGAGGCCGCTGAATCCGACCATGGCCGTCAGCACCATGTCTATGTTGTCGCTGCAGACAAGGTCACAGACTGACTGCATGCCGGCAAATACCTTTATGTAATGCGGCTGAAGGGCGGCGGCAACTTCGTCGTATTTGTCTTCGTTGCATATGACGACATTGTTGACATTGAATTCCAGGGCCTGGCTGATGAGGAGCCCTGAATTGTTGTTGCCTGTAATGAGTTCCACTTCGAAAAGATCCGGGTGCTGTCTCACCACATCCATCGCCTGTCTGCCTATCGAGCCGGTGGAGCCCAGTATTGCTATGTGCCTTTTTCTCATCAGAAATTTATGTATTTTGCCGGATCTACTGCCTCTCCCCTGTACCAGAGTTCGAAGTGAAGGTGATCTCCCGTGCTGAGAGACCCTGTGTTCCCGACTATGGCTATCGGCGAGCCTGCCGAGACTTTGTCACCTGTCTTTTTAAGCAGTTTCTGGTTGTGCTTGTATGTCGATATTATGTCGTTGTCGTGCTGGATCTGTATGGTGTAGCCGGCCTCATCGTTCCATCCGGCAAAGATTACTGTGCCGTCAAGGGTGGACTTCACTACGGAATTGGCCGGAGCGGTGATGTCTATGTAAGGATGGACAATCTTGTCGTAAGGCTGGGAGATGACGCCTTTCAGAGGTACAAAGAAATGCATCCCTTCGATAGGAAGGTCTCTCCTCCTGCTTTCCGACAGTCCGAACTGCTCTTCATCAAGCACTTTCTGCCTCAGGATAGAGTCCTGTCTTGCGGCTTTGGCCGGCCGGTCGGACATGCTCTGCATGTTCTTGAGCCTCATGATGCTGTCTATGCTGATAGGGTCGGCCCCGTCCAGCACGCGCCGCAGGTTTTCGGTGTACAGTTCCCAGGAGTTGACCACTGTCTCAAGCGAGTCAATTCTCATGGCGTTCATGATGGCCGCACGCTTGCTGTGCGCATCCGGGTAGCCCGGAATGAATGTCCTCAGAGGAGTGAAGGCTGTTATCGAAAATATGGCCAGCGAGAAAATCACCACAACCGATATGGCAGTGATTATGAAGTTTGTGCGGGTAAACCTCATGTCCCACAGGTTTTCATGTGTCTGGTCATCCAGCAGGGACAGCCTGAACCTTGTCGTTTTCTTCTCTTTTTTTGGTTGTGCCATACTTTTATTACCTTTGCACGCTGATTATGGACAGAATCATAGGCATAGACTACGGGAGAAAAAGAACGGGAGTCGCTGTGAGCGATCCTCTCGGCATATTCGCCATTGCGCTGGATACTGTCCAGTCTGCAAAGATAATAGAATATCTTGAATCTTATTGCGAAAAAGAAAGAGTGGCATCGTTTGTAGTCGGATGGCCTGTAAACATGGACAATACACCGTCAGAGGCGGCGGCGGATGTACGGGGATTTCTTGCCAGGCTCGCAAAGGCTTTCCCGGGAATACCGGTGGAACTCGAGGATGAGCGTTTCACATCCGTCCTTGCCCACAGGGCCATGATTGACGGAGGCATGAAGCCAAAAGACCGCCGGGACAAGTCATCTGTCGACAGGATAAGCGCTTCCATCATTCTTCAGGGCTGGCTGGACAGGAAAAATGGCGGTATAAATTTTGCAGTCTCTAACCAGTTTGTGCCCGACTCTTTGTCGGATAAAGTGACGAAAAAGAAAAAAAAACGTTGAACTATGGTGCTTCCAATCTATTTATATGGTACCGGAGTGCTGCGTGAAGAGGCTGCCGAGGCGGATCTCTCAGGCAGGGAATACCTTTCATCCCTTGTGAATGATATGAAAGAGACGCTGGCTGCAGCCGACGGATGCGGTCTTGCTGCTCCTCAGGTCGGGGTCTCGCTCCGGGTGATAATCGTGGACGGGGATGTGGTCTCGGAGACATATGACTACCTCAAAGGTTTCAGGAGGACGATGATCAATCCCGTAGTGGTCGAGGAGAGCCGTGAGACCAAGGAATATTCCGAGGGCTGTCTGAGTGTGCCGGGGATATATGCTGACGTGCGCAGGCCTGCAAAGATCAAGGTGGAATATTATGACGAGAACCTTGAAAAGCATGTCGAGGAGTTTGACAAGTTTGCGTGCCGTATGATTCAGCATGAACTCGATCATCTTGACGGGCATCTTTTCGTGGACAAGGTGGCCCCGATAAGGAAAAAGATAATATCCAAGAAACTTCAGGGAATAGCCAAAGGACGTGTCTCTACAAGGTACAAGACCAAGTCCTGACCTTAATGTGCCCTTTCTCTTGTGCTGACAATAACCGGTTTTGCTATATGGGAGCGTTTCATGCATATGATATCCGCGGGGTCTACAATGTGGACTTCGACAGGATGACCGCCTATAAGGTCGGGTATTTTATTCCTGAACTTCTCCGGACCGACAAGGTGCTTGTGGGCCGGGACTGCAGGGTGTCTTCTGACGAGATACATGAATATCTTGTAAAGGGCTTGACTGATGCCGGTGCAGATGTCTATGACATAGGTCTGAGTACTACTCCTATGGTGTATTTCGGGACTGCCCGCTATGGTTTCAAGGCTTCTGTCCAGATAACTGCCTCGCACAATCCGGCCGAATACAACGGGATGAAGGTCTCCGGCGAGAATGCTCTTCCTGTCGGGCTCGATAATGGTCTTGGACAGATACGTGACTGGATTGAGTCCGGCCGTCCATGTCCTGTCGCCACGGAAAAAGGCTCAGTGAAAGAGATGGATATCCATAAGGCATATCTGGACTTTCTGGCTTCTTACATGGAGGATTATTCAGGCCTTAAGATAGCCATGGATCTCTCGAACGGTATGGCAACTCTGTATGCAAAAGAACTGTTCGGGGATTCTCCCGCATATATTTTTGACGAGATGGACGGGCGCTTTCCGAACCATGAGCCTAATCCTCTTATTCCGGAGAATGTGGCGTCCCTTAAGGCCCTTGTCCGGAAGACAGGTGCGGATATCGGAGTCATCTATGACGGCGATGCCGACAGGGTGATGTTCGTGGACGAGAATGCGAGATTTATTTCCCCGGATCTCATGATAGCAGTACTGGGACATTATTTCCTTGAAAAGAAAGGGGAGAAGGGGATTGTCCTTCAGGATATAAGGAGTTCCAAGGCAGTAGGCGAATATCTGTCTCCTATGGGGGCACAGATGCATACATGGAAGGTCGGGCGTGCCTTTGCCGCTCGGAAACTCCGGGAACTGGACGGTGTCTATGGGGGAGAACTCGCGGGGCACTATTATTTCAGGGATTTCTTCTATTCAGACAGCGGGCTGCTCGCGTCTATATTGATTCTTGACGTGGTGGCGGCAATGAAAAAGAAAGGCATTTCACTCAGCAGGCTTGTCGCAGGCATAGAAAAATATCAGAATTCCGGAGAAATCAATTTCCGGCTTGAGGACAAGCAGGGGGCTATGGATGCCGTAAGAGACTTGTTTATGGGAGAAGAAAAGGCGAGTGCCTATATGGATTTCGACGGCTATAGGGTGGAGTTCCCTCAATGGTGGTTCAATATCCGGCCGTCGAATACCGAACCGTACCTGCGTTTCATCTGCGAGGCTTCATCAAAAGAACTGCTGGATGAAAAGGTCGCCAGGGTACGGGATCTCCTTACCTCCCGGTTCGGCGCGAAATGATGCCGGACATGTGGCGGTGTATGTTGGACCAAAACATTTTTTATGGTTAGCAGGAAAGCAGCGGTTGGCTGCATGTTGGTTTTATTTATGAGTATTGCCCGGATGTCTGCAGGAGAGACCTGCACCGGGGAACAGAAGACAGTTTCAGTCAAGGAACAGACCGGGTCGGCGGCCGCGACGGCTGTCGCCTCGTCCGCAAATGACAAGGAAGAGGTGATAGGGGGATTCTCCGTTTCGGGCAGGACGGTCCCGATGTCCCGTATGGAGGCGGAACTCATTGTCCCGCGTCCTGCTTTGCGTCCGGTGAAATCCATGATGGATACCGATGCCATGGTCATTGATACTCTTGACACTGTCAACGAGCATGTAAAAGTGGTGCTTTACAGTGACAATACCTGGCAGTATGTCAAGGATGCCGACTATATGATGCAGGCTGATGTATTTACAGAATATTGGGACAAGTACAGTACCGATCCGTATAAGATGGATTATGACAGCCTTGAAAACGTATGGTCCCTCTGGGTGGTGGACAGCCTGAGCCAGTATCATTGCCCTTATCAGGGAGATGTCCATCCGCGCGGCAAGTTCGGCATACGCCGTGGAAGACGGCATCAGGGTGTGGACCTTCCTCTGGCAACAGGGACTCCTGTGCATGCTGCATTTGACGGGGAAGTCCGCGTGTCAAGATATGCCGGAGGGTATGGCAATCTTGTTGTCATCAGGCACCAGAACGGGCTGGAGACCTTCTATGGACATCTGTCCGAGCGCAAGGTGAAGTCCGGAGACTGGGTGCATGCCGGGGATGTGATAGGTCTTGGCGGTTCTACCGGACGTTCTACCGGCCCTCATCTTCATTTCGAGACAAGATACAAGGGGTTTGCCTTTGATCCGCAGTGGCTTATTGATTTCGGTTCGGGTGACCTGAGGTATCGTCTTTTTGTATTGAAGAAGAAATATTTCAGCCCGTACAGCAACTATGAACAGGATTTTGAGGCTGAGATGCTGAATGCCGCTGATGACCGGCGTGAAGATGCGGAAAAGGCGGCAATGAAATATTATACCATACGCCCTGGGGATACCTTGACAAAAATTGCTGCCGGCAACGGCACTTCAGTATCCTCGTTATGCAGCCTGAACGGGATTACACCGAAGACAGTCCTGAGGATAGGCCGTATCATCAGGGTAAAGTGATACAAGTGGATTTTCATCCGGCGAGGTTTGGCAGATTGGAATATAATGCCTTATTTTGCCGGATAATTTTTTTAACCATAAGGCGATGAAAATAGTCATAGCAGGAGCAGGGGAAGTCGGTACGCATCTGGCTAAGATGCTCAGCCGGCAGGATCACAGTATAATGCTGATAGACAGTGACCATGAGAAACTTGAGCAACTTGAGTCGCAGCTGGACATACTGTCTGAAGAGGCTTCCTGTACTTCTATTGGCGCACTTAAAGATGCCGGAGTCAGTGACTGCGACCTTTTCATAGCAGTCAACCACCAGGAAGACCAGAATATCAACTCTTCAATCCTTGCCAAGCAACTCGGGGCAAAATACACCATTACAAGGGTGAACAACAGTGAGTATCTCGAGGAGGCGAACAGGGAGTACATGCGGACAATCGGTATAGACTCAATGATATATCCCGAAAGGCTTGCTGCGGAAGAGATAGTTTCTGCCCTGAAACTGGCCGGAACCCGTCAGCAGCATGAGTTTTCCGACGGCCGCCTGCAACTGCTCGGTGTCAAGATATGGGAAAATGCCCCTGTCCTCAATCTCTCTCTCATCAAGACGGCCCAGATGTACGGGACAGACAATTTCCGTGTCGTTGCCATCAAAAGGGGGGACCAGACAATCATTCCGAGGGGCAATGACTCTTTCCGGTATGGCGACCTTGCCTTTTTTGTCACCAAGCCGATATATATCCCTGAGATATATTCGATATGCGGCAAATCCAAATATGAGATAAAGAATGTAATCATTGTCGGAGGGTCGCGTATCGGTGCCAAGGCTGCATCTCTTCTGGAGCAGCATTACAATGTCAAACTTATCGAGAAGGACAAGGAAAGATGCTTTGCCCTTGCCGACAAACTCAAGTCTACGCTTGTCATAAACGGGGACGGTCGGGATCTGGCACTGTTGAGGGAAGAAGGTATCAGGACGACTGACGCTTTCATCTGTCTTACCGGCTCGTCCGAGACCAATATCCTTACGTGCCTGCTTGCCAAGAAACTCGGTGTCAAGAAGTCTGTCGCCGAAGTAGAGAATATCGACTATACCGACCTTGCCGAAAATCTCGGCATAGGCTCCCTGATAAATACAAAACTGATAGCTGCGGCTAATATCTACAGGTATACCATCAATGTCAATGTAAAGCATCTCAAGTTCGTGACGTTTTCAGAGGCGGAAGTGTTTGAGGTGACAGTGGAGCCTGGGGCAAGGATTACACATGGTACCCTGGCGGAACTTGATTTCCCGGACAATGCCAATGTGGGCGGTATAATCCGCAATGGGGAAGCCATTATCGCCAAGGGAGACGTACAGATTCAGGCGGGGGATGATGTGGTTATCTTTGCCTTGCCGTCTGCCGTGAAAAAGGTTCTGAAGATGTTCCGGAAATAGTCCCGGACAAAATCATTATCGAGATGATCAATTTCCGTTACATACTGAATATCCTCGGGAAACTCCTTCTCGTTGAAAGTGCGGCCTTTTTGCTGTGCATGGGCGTGGCCATGATATATGGGGAGGATGACGCCAATGCATTTCTTATATCAGCGGGAATAACTCTTGTCGCTGCATGCATCCTTATTTTCTCTGTAAAGGTCAAGGACAGGGTGCTGGCAAAGCGGGACGGATATTTCATCGTCTCATGCATATGGATACTCTTTACGGTATTTGGCAGCCTGCCGTTCATGATAAGCGGCTATATACCTTCATTCCCGGACGCGTTCTTCGAGGTGATGTCCGGATTTACGACAACAGGCTCTTCAATATTGAATGAGGTGGAGGCCCTTCCCCATGCGTCCCTGTTCTGGCGGTCGCTGACGCAGTGGATGGGCGGCCTCGGAATAGTGGTGATATTGCTTGCCATCCTTCCGAGCCTCGGGATAGAGGGCAGGGATCTGTATGTGGCAGAAGTCCCGGGCCCTATGCATGACAAGTTCTCCTATACATTCAATTCCACAGCAATACGCATGTACATATTGTATGTGGGGCTTACCGCTGCTGAGACGGTGATGCTCATGTTCGGAGGAATGAGTTTCTTTGACGCTATCTGTCACTCTTTCGCCTGCATGGCAACAGGCGGCTATTCTACCAAGACGGAAAGCCTTGCCTACTGGGATTCGCCATACATACAGTATGTCATCACTGTATTCATGTTTATAGGCGGTACAAACTATGCTTTGCTGTATTCTCTTTTCAAGGGGAAGGCCATGCAGCTGTTCAAGGATGAGGAGTTCCGGCTTTACACAGGAATTACAGTCACTGTTTCACTGGTCATAGCGGGAGTCCTTTATTTCGGGGGCTATTCAGGTCTTGAGAAGAGTATAAGGGATGCGTTCTTTCAGGTGGTGACCATTCTGACGACGACCGGCTTTGCATCGGCTGACTATCTTTATTGGCCGTTTGTGGCGCAGATGCTGCTGTTTGTGCTGCTATTTATAGGAGGCTCGGCCGGGTCGACGGTGGGTGGAATCAAGTGTGTCAGGATACTTCTTCTGTTCAAGAATGCTTTCAATGAACTTAAGCGCATTATCCATCCCAACGGCGTCATCAATGTCAAATACAACGGCAAAAGCGTGCGCCCGGAACTCCTGAGCAGCATAATGAGTTTCTTCTGCATGTATATGTTCACTTTTGTGATAGGAAGTATAGTGATGTCCTGCTTTACGGATATCGTCACGGCTACGAGTGCCGTGATAACATGTCTGAGTAATGTCGGACCAGGATTCGGGGATGTCGGCCCGATGTCCAACTTCTCTTCACTGAACGGCTTCTGCAAGATATTCCTGTCGTTTATCATGCTTGTCGGCCGTCTGGAACTCTTTACGTTTTTTGTGATATTTACAAGCACGTTCTGGAAACGGTAGGCGGGGCTGTCTGTGCTGCCGGAACTGCCTGAGCCGAGAATTTTTTGCTCATTCGGATAATTAATCGTATCTTTGCATCCGCTTTTGACTCCCATGGCAAAACGAGCAAAGCAAATTACGGTTCGGTCCGGTAGCTCAGTTGGATAGAGCAACAGCCTTCTAAGCTGTGGGTCGCGGGTTCGAATCCCACCGGAATCACGCTAATAGCCGGTAATTTACACCGATGGAAATTGCTGGCTATTTTTATTTGTGCACACAATTTGCACACAACCTGGCGGTTTCTATATCTTGTATTATATAAACAAATATGTAGGTATATACAAGTAGTCCCGAATTCAAAGGCTTATTGATTAGATTTCGAATCGAATATTTGATCAAAATCCTCTATTTCTATATCTGAAGTATCGATGACTTCCAAGAATTCGAAAGGCACTTCAATATTATCATCTCCGTATGGCTCCAACC
>JADILX010000128.1 GCA_017695025.1 Candidatus Cryptobacteroides excrementavium | reverse complement strand
CAGAAGCATCCGCAAATACAAGGCTGCCGCTGTCGGAAGGGATACAATGGAGGTAATCCTAAACTGCGGAATCAATGCGCCTAACGGGCAGAATCTCCAGTCATGGGAAATCAGAGTGGTAGACAACCCTGAATATATCAATGGTATCACTGAGGCCTATCTGGCCGAAAACCCGGCTGTCGGAGAAGATCCGTCTTTCAGGAACATGTTCAGGAATGCCCCGACTGTAGTGTTCATAGCCAACGACCCGGAATACGACTTTTCAGAAGTCGACTGCGGTCTTCTCGGAGAAAATATGATACTCTCGGCATGGTCGATGGGGGTAGGCTCATGCTGCCTCGGAGGCCCGGCAAGATTCATGAATGAAAGCCAGGCGGCTGCCCCATACCTCGAAAAACTGGAGTTTTCCGAAGGCTACAGACTTCTCTATTGCATAGCGTTCGGCTATCCTGACGAAGCACCTGCCGCCAAACCGAGGAAACAGGACAAGATAAAATTCATCGACTGATTTCTTACGGTGCAACCACTGGTTACACGACTAACCATCAGGCCACAGTAGCTCATAGGGCCAGTGATTGACCACCAAGCCCTTGACAAGCCACCAGACCCGTGACAAGCCATAGGGTGTTACGTGATAACCACCAGGCCCGTGATTGAAAGTTAAGTAATGGAAAAATTCAGGAAAATAGTTTCTATTGAGGATGTGCTCATCAGCTGCGATGCAGAAAAATTGCTGCATAATTATGCGGATACGGTCGAACTATACAAGGACGCGCCAGCATCGGACGATGAAATCATCAGGCGGATAGATGATGCGGATTGCGTGCTTGTATCTTTCAGGACGCACATCAGCCGTCACGTGATTGAATCATGCCGGCACATCAGGTACATAGGGATGTGCTGTACCCTGTACGACATGAACAGTTGCAACGTGGACATCCAGGCTGCAGAGGAGCATGGAATCACTGTGTATGGGGTAAGGGACTATGGAGATGAAGGGGTGGTCGAATATGTCATAAGCGAGACCGTACGGTTTCTGCACGGTTTCGGGGAAAACCAATGGAGGCCGCAGAAATACGAACTCGGAGGAATAAGTGTCGGCATTATAGGCCTTGGCACCACGGGACGGATGTGTGCTGATGCATTCCGGTTCTTCGGGAGCGATGTTTACTATTTCAGCAGGAGCCGCAAGCCTGATGCCGAACAGGCAGGCATACATTATCTCGGGCTTCACGACCTCCTGAAAAGATGCGACATTGTCCTTACCACTCTCCCCCGCAACACCTGTCTGCTCATGAAGGAGGAATTCAAGATGCTCGGGAACGGTAAAATCCTCATGAACACATCAATAGGTCCTACATTCGATGTCGCTGCCCTAAAACAATGGCTTGAAGACAATCCTGACAGTTTCTACTTCTGCGACGGCACAGGGATGGGAACACTTCATGATGAACTGGCCGCATATAGAAATGTTGTCTGGACTCCGGTGACTGCAGGAAGGTCAGCGCAAAGCACGGAACGGCTGTCTAAAAAAGTCATTGCCAACATCGAACATTTCCTTTCAGAAATAAAGGAATAACATTACCATTATGAAAAGCGCAGAGACAAAAAACACCCGAAAACGGCAGAGACAGAGAGACTATCAATAAAAAACAACATTTTGAAACAATAGGACATTTATATTCAAACCAAACAAATTCCAGGATATGAAAGGTGCATACATTTTTTTCGCGAACGGCTTTGAAGAGACCGAAGCCCTTGCCCCGATAGATGTACTCCGCAGAGGAGGAGTCGACATCAGAATAGTATCAATATACGATGACAGAACTGTCACAGGCTCCCACAAGATACCTATGGTCGCAGACCTGTCATTCCCTGAATTTCTGGCCGAAGCGGACCTGTCAGGGACGGATGCAGGCGACATAATGGTATTCCCCGGAGGAATGCCGGGCTCGACCAATCTCGCGGCATGCGACAGGCTCATGGAACTCATGCTGAAACATTATGCGGAAGGAGGAAGTGTCGCCGCCATCTGTGCCGCACCGAGCGTTGTGCTCAGCAAACTTCCAGGACTCCAGGGCAAGACAATGACATGCTATGACGGATTTGAGCCTGCCCTGATTGAAAAGGGAGTGAAACATACCAAAGACGGGGTCGCTGTAGACGGGAATATCATTACCGGACGCGGAGCCGGTCATGCAGTTGCTTTCGGCCTGGCCATACTCGCCCACCTCAAAGGACACGAGACTGCAGAAAAGGTAGCAAAAAGCATAATGCTCTGACAATATAACACTCTGACAGCCCTGCCGGAACCGGAGCCATATAACACTCTGACAGCCCCGCCGGAACCGGACAACAGCCCGTCACAAGCGATGGCAGAACATACCGGACAAACGGGAATATACGAGCAGCAGACTATTGTTCCGGAGCGGAGACAAGGGATCTGTAGAGATTACCGCAGGCGTTCTCAAGAAGGTCAAGGACGAGTTCAAAGCCGTCCCTGCCCATATAGTAAGGATCAGGGATATAAGTTATTGAATGGCCGGTAAGATAATCGGCCATTCTTTTTATTTTGCGTGAAGCCTCTACTGAAGGGGCAAGACGCATGAGATCCGTATAGTTGTTGTCATCCATCGCCATGATGATATCAAACTCCAGAAAATCCAGAGATGATACCGGCCTTGACCTGTGCGTCAGGGAATAGCCGCGTGCAGCAGCGGCCGAGCGCATTCTCCTGTCCGGAAGTTCTCCCTGATGGCCTGAATATGTCCCTGCCGAATCGATCATGAAGTCCTCCTGGCGGCCGTCCCTGTCAACTATTGACTGCAATACACCCTGGGCAGCCGGAGAGCGGCAGATATTACCAAGGCAGACGAAGAGTATCTTATATTGAGTCATCCGTGGTGGTGTCATCTTACGATTATCCTTTCAATACGGCGCGGTATCGATGTGAATATTTCATATGGAATCGTGCCAAGAATGGATGCAAGTTCGGACGCGGTAGGGTCACTGCCGAAAATTGTCACAGTATCGCCTGTCTCCGCCTTGACGCCTGTTATGTCCAGCATGCACATGTCCATGCAGATATTTCCTATGGTCGGCACCCGGTGACCGTTGAGCATGAACGAGCAATGCCCGTTCCCGAGATGCCTGTCGATACCGTCAGCATATCCGACAGGTATGGTGGCTATGACAGTGCCGGCAGGTGCGATATGGCCGCAGCATCCATAGCCAATCGTACCGTCTTCCGGCTTCAGATGCTTTATCTGCAATATCTTGCACTTGAATGAAGCCACAGGCGACAACTTCACTGACGGAAGGGCGCTTATGCCATATATGCCTATCCCAAGGCGCACCATATCGAACTGATACTGAGGGAACCGTTCGATCCCGGCAGAATTCAGGATGTGGTACATCGGCCTGTAGCCGAGAGCGGAAGATATCCTGCCGGCGTTGGAGAGGAACATCGACACCTGGCTTTCCGTAAAATCATCATAGAGTGGGTCTTCGGATGCAGCAAGATGAGAATAGACTGATTTTACGCGCACAGCATCAGTAGTGGCGAGAAATTCAAGAAGTTCATCTATCTCGCTGGTCATGAATCCAAGACGGTGCATCCCCGTATCAAGTTTGAGATGTACCGGAAAATTCCTGATTCCTTTTGAGTCAAGCACTCTGCACAGAGCCTTGAGAGTATACATGTTCGGGATGCCCGGTTCAAGTCCATAGCCGATAATCTCATCGAAGAAGTCTGTACCGGCCGTCAAGACAAGGACAGGGACTTTTATTCCGGCTTCACGCAGTTCTATCCCTTCCACAGGGTATGCCACAGCAAGATAATCGGCCCCCAGAGACTCCATCATCGATGCGAACTCCACTGCCCCATGTCCATAGGCATTGGCTTTAACAAGAATCAGCAGTTTTGTAGAAGGCTTCAGCAGGCCTCTGAAATATTTGTAGTTGTATCTGCAGTTGGAGATATTGATTTCAAGCCTTGAAAAATCATCCTCATTTCCTGCACATTTCATATCTTTCTCTTCTGTCATCATTTCTTTCTTCAGCGGACAGAGTAAACCGGATACAGCCGGAAAATTCCCTGTCATGGACAAAAGTGCAAAAATAGTAAAATTATTGCCACTATTTTAAATTATCAGCGGTTAAAGACAAATTATTATGCCTGTCTGCATTACTATCAAACAACGGACGCATGCGGTGAAAGTGCAGTCATTGAAAGTATCGGCGGCATAAGTGCAGTCCTGAAAGTGCAGGTGGTGAAGTGCAGGCCAGTGATAAGCGGTAATAAGGCGGACAATGAAAGTACATACCATGAATGTACTGTCCATGCATGTCTGGACATGTGGGGCCTGTAGAATTGAGGGATGGGGGCTATGTAAATGTCAACGGCGTGCTTTTTGCAGAAAGTTCTGCCGCTTTACTAAAACAAGACAAAAATGATCTGGATAATTTTTATAGCAGTAATGATTCTGAGCCTGATAATACAGAACACACTTCAGAGCAGGTTCAGGAAATATTCGAAAATTCCCCTCTCCAACGGGATGTCAGGGGCAGAAGTTGCCACAAAGATGCTGCATGACAACGGCATCTATGATGTCAAGGTCATACCGACAAACGGGATGCTGACAGACCATTACAACCCTGTCACAAAGACAGTGGCACTCAGCGAAGGTGTATATGCAAGCAGGTCTGTTGCGGCTGCGGCTGTCGCAGCACATGAATGCGGACACGCAGTACAGCATGCAGTCGGCTACGCTCCGCTGAAGATGCGTTCAGCCCTCGTGCCTGTTGTCAGTTTTGCATCAAATATCGTCCAGTGGGTCCTGCTGCTGGGCATAATCATGATCAATACGTTCCCGACGCTGCTCTGGATAGGCATCGGGCTTTTTGCTCTGACCACTCTTTTCAGTGTGATAACACTCCCGGTGGAAGTGAATGCGAGCAAACGTGCCGTAGCATGGCTTGCAGATGCCGGAATCACAGACACCCAGACACAGCCGATGGCAATAGACGCCTTGAAATGGGCCGCCTATACCTATGTGATTGCTGCTGTCGGCTCGCTGGCCACCCTGCTCTACTACCTGTCCATTGCTCTTGGAGGAAGAAGGGACTGACAAGAAGTACTTCAAATCACAGAAGAAGCATAACGGCAAAAGAATACAGCAGGAAGCCCTGAAAAGTAAGATTTCCGGCGGTGTCCGAGACAAGAAGAGTCTCAGTGGCATCGCCGGATGCCAGTTCTGCGAGATCCGCATAGTCCGGGATGCTGCTGTACGGCCACTTTTTCACGAGATACCCGCGATGGAAATATGTGATTCCGCAGTTGGAGCGGTTTACTGAAATGACCGTCTTGAAATCCGCAAAATACATGATTTCATCGAACCTCAGCATGGAGTTTGCGTCCACTCCGGCCTCCGAAAGTATGCTGTCCATCATATCCGGGGTAGCCGGGACAAGTATTATAGGGCGGAACCCTGTTGTAATCGCATCCTCTACGAATACGGAAAGGCGCTGCCACTTCTCCGGAGACACCTTTGCCGGCTGATAGATGGTGACACACAGCACGCTGCCTTCAGTCGCCAGCCTGTCCTGATACTGGCCAGACCTGTCCGAAAAGGATAGCATCGGCATAAGATCTTCCTGGGCACCTGCCTTGGTGACGGTTTCTGTCCTGACATAGGTCCACGTGGAGTCCGGAAGTTCTTCAAGAGAGAACCTGTCCTGGACGCCATCCTTTTCATAGACAAAGACAGCGTCATAGATATCATCGGCACTGCCGCCATGCACATCAGCCGCAGAAAGCCGTATTCCAGGCCTGAAATCAGTAAAATCCACAAGAGGATTGTACAGTATGGAATAGAGCATCAGGGCCAGCACTGCCACCGACACTAGGGAAAAAGAGACATATTTCCGTCTCTTGTTCCGGCCGAAAGACTTGAATGGCCAGAAAGCAGCAAAGGTCAGGAGGCACAGCACCACATTTTTCAGAAATGACTGGAAATGTGTCAGATGTATGGCCTCGCCGAAGCATCCGCAGTCCATCTCAGGATTGAATATCAGCAGCAATATGGTCAGCAGGGTGAAACCGCCGAGAAAACACGATACGACATATGCAGTGAAACGGCGCCATACCCCGGTGATGAGAGCCACACCGGACATCGTCTCGACAAATGCGAGCACTATACCCGCTGTCTTGGCAGAGAATGACAGGAAACCGGCATGAAAGAACTTGTAGTACTCGTCCATTATCAGGCCTGTCCCTACAGGGTCCATCAGTTTGAGGACGCCCGACAGGAAAAAGACCACCCCGACCAGAAAGGCGCAGAAACGCCTGGCTTTCGGCGGCAACTGCAAGACTTTCTTTCTGTTTTTTTCTGCAACGTTTTCTGTCATGGGGCAGGTATCTTCTTCTGCCGCCTTGCCTTCACGCATGTCCTTTATCTCGTCTGATATCATACCTGTGGATTTATTTTCTTGCATTGCAAAGAATCCCGTCTACAGCGGCCTTTACTTTCAGGAAAATATCGTCAGCCGCCTGCATTTCACCATTTTCCCCGCTGCAGTCTATCCTCAGGAACTTAGGGTCTGTCCGGCATTGCTGCAGATATATCTCACGGACACGGCTCTGGAACGACATGTCCGCCTCATGGATGTCCTGTGCCCCGCCAAGATACTCCCTGTCACTCCCCTTCCTCGCAGACCTGAGCCTCTGCTCCACGAAATCAGGTGGCACATCAAGGAATATGTTGAGATCCGGCCGCGGAAGTCCGAAAAAGCCGTATTCTGTATCTATAATCCACTTTCTGAGCGACTCCCTCTCCTCCTCTGAAGAAAGTTTTGCACACTGGTATGCTATATTGGAATATACATACCTGTCAAGCAGGACCGTACCGCCCGAGGCAAGGATACTCTCCATGTCACGGGCAGCGCCATGCCTGTCCTCGGCAAACAGCAGGGCCACCAGTTGGGGGTGTACCTGGTCATTGCCTCCGAAATCTCCCCGGAGGAAACGGCTTATCAGGTCTCCGTACACAGGGGCATCATATCTCGGGAAATGCATATACACAAGCCTTTCCGGCAAGGATGAAAGATACTCCTTCAGTTTTCTCACCTGGGTCGACTTCCCGGCCCCGTCAAGTCCTTCCAAAACTACAAGCATACCTAATACAATGTTACAGTCTCATGACAGCAGCAGACATTGCCGCAGCAAGGCAAAGTTAACCATAAAAGATGAATCACGGAAATACAGCATCACCGCAAATCACATTGTTGCACTTCGGTGTTGAATCTACACCGCAAATCACACGGCACACCCGGAACAGCTCTGCACACCACAGCCACGCTGCCATACTGGAATGCCTATTCCAGGGCGGGAGGAGAACTGATGTCCGAAATCTTCTTTTCAGGCTTCTCCTGTACGCCCAGAGCGACTATCTGTCTGGCGGAAGTCAGTATGCTCTGTCCGGAATCCTTTATCTTGGCATCGCATTTTTCATAATATTTCTGGACATCCTGCAGTTTCTCCCCCATTGTCCTGTGATATTTGACAAAATCATAGACCCTGTCTATCATATTCTGGGCAGAAGCGATAATCTGCTTCTGGTTCTTCACCTGGTCTGAACTGATCCACGCTGTCCTTATCATGCGGAGGAACGGTATGAGAGTCTCTTCGGTAGTGATGAGCACCCGTCTGGAGAATGCATCCCGCCATATGTCAGGGTCAAGGGATTTTGCGAGCTGGAGAGAGCCGTATACCGGGATGAACATCAGCACATATCCGAGATTCTTGCGGCCCGGCAGCAGATAGGCACTGTAGTCTTTCTTTGAAAGGCTGTCTATCTGCGCCCGGATTGCCGACAGATTGCGTCTGGCAGCATCAGCCTTCTCCTGCTCAGTGGCAGCGCTTCCGTAGTCGGAGAATGCCTTGAGATCGACTTTCGAATCGATGATGATGTCCGTACTGTCAGGATAATGTATAATGAAGTCCGGACGCATCTTCCTGCCGGAAGCCTCATTCAGTATGTGCTCCCCGAGTTCCCCTTTCAATGTCTCTTCCCGGTCGTAGTCCCTGCCCTCTACAAAACCTTCGGACTGGAGCATATTCTCAAGGAGAGTCTCGCCCCAGCAGCCCTGCATCTTGTTCTGTCCCCGGAGAGCCTGCGCAAGGCTGTCCGCCTTGCTGCCTATGTTCTCTGTCTGCTCCTTTAGATGCTTTACCGCCATCTCGATCCGCGCCTTCATGTCTGTCGAAGACTCCAGTTGGGCAGTCCTGGACTCATTGAAAGACTTTTTCATGTCCTGAAGATCCTTGGTAAGGTCTCCGGTTATAGTCCTGAATGTCTCGGCAGCCTTTTTAGACAGTTCCTCTTCCCTGGCTTTCAATATCTCCTCGGTCCTTGCCGTCATCTCACTGCGCACTGCCTTTATCTGCTCTCCGAGAGATGTCCCGTAATTGTCCTTTATCTCCTTCAGGGAATTGTCATAGTTCAGCCTCATGTCTTTCAGGGCGGCCTCATGGCTTGCCTTAAGTTCGGTCATGGAGCGTTCATAGCCGTCTTTCTGCCCGGCAAGGACACGTTCATATCCTTCCCGGCATGACTGGAGGCTGCGCTCATGCTCTGACTTCAACGCCTCTATCCTGCCTGCACAATCCTGCTCCTGCCTCTGCATGGAATCACGATAAATCCTAGACTGCGTCCTGCAGAAAACCGCTGCCGCAGCAAATGCCACCAGCACCACTGCTGCAATAATACCGATCATAACCCCTGTTGCCATCCCGATACGATTTTAAAAGAATGCAATTTTATGAATTAATCCCCGTAATCACAAATAATCTTCTGTCTGAAAGCCACGGAGGAGACGGACATTCCGCACGGGCAATACAACCAGGACAGGGCCGGACATTTACGGCCTGATGAAAAATAAGGGTATCTTTCCGGATAATCAATAAAAAAGAAGAATGACTTTCAAAGCCATTCTTCAATAAAACGGAGGTTAATCCGGAAAAAATTGTATTTAACTTAGACTTACCATCAATATAATGA